>NZ_VULP01000011.1:0-87604 GCF_009697165.1 Anaerobutyricum soehngenii
GTTGAGTTTGGTCACTTACATTATACATGAAAAAGGGGGTCATTGCTTTTTTATTCGTAAAAAGTGATGAAATCCTTGAAAATATAAGGTTTTAAACAAAAATAGGACTGTAAAACTTTACAGTACCGGAATTTAAGGAGGAGTATGTAAATGAAATTAGCAGATTTAGCAACAGGCTCTGATTGGATAGTGTGGATTGTCTTTGCGATATTTGCTGTACTTTCTATTATTTTACTTTCTGGACATGGAAGCTGGTTCATTTCTGGATATAATACAGCTTCAAATGAAGAAAAGGAAAAATATGATGAAAAGAAGTTATGCAGAACAATGGGAATTGGAATGTCTATTATAGCAATTCTTGCATTAACTATGGGCTTGTTTGAAAATATTTTGCCTGCATTTTTTGTATATATTGCATTGGGGATTATTTTGGTTGATGTCGTGGTAAATATCATTTTAGGAAACACACTATGCAGAAAGTAATAACTTCAAGTTTGGAGAAATTTACGACATTGTTATTGAAGATATGGACAGGCAAGCGAAAGGTTTAAAAGGCTAAATTTCAGTTTGTAACGAAGGTATTTGCGATGAAAGGAATTAAGATTGAGTTATTGGGGATTGCAATAATACCTTTAGGAATTGCTGTGACAACAAATAATTTTGGGGGATATGTCCTAGGTGTTCTTGGATTTGGCGTTGCTGTAGTTGGCTGTTTTCTAAAAGATAATCACTGATAACTTCTTGTTTAAAAAATTGAGAAAACGTAATATTGAACAAAAAAGAAATGCACAGTTCTTAGCTTATCGTGAACTGTGCATTTTTGTAAATAAATACTTTTAATTAGCCGATTACGGCATCCTCTGCTGTAAAATGTTCCAGAGAATTTTCTTTTACCTGAATGCAGATATAAGTAATTCCAGAAATATCGGATGCAAAAAACTGACGCTTTGCAGCAGGTGCGATTTTTAGCCAGTCTCCAGTTGAAAGGCTAATTTCTTCTCCATCAATTATGGCTTTGCCGTTACCTGAAAGAATTCCATAGATTTCTTCATTTTCTTTATGAGAATGAACAAATGGGACATTTGCTCCTGCAGGTAGTTCGTTCAAACTGATTTCTGCACCTGTTAAAGACAACTTTTCATGCAGCTCAATTCGGTTTTCCTTTCCAATAGTTGTTTTTGTGTAATTTGCCATAATAACCTCCATAGTTAATTTGTAGTTTCTGGTTGCTTGGTATTAGTATAGTATGAGGCACATACAAAAACAAGTACGCACCTTTTTGTAACTGTACACTCAAAAATGAATGTGTTACAATAGACTCGGAGGTGAGAATTATGCGAGCAAAAGAAGAATTACCGGAATGCCCAGTTGCAACAGCAGTATCTCTTATCGGAGGAAAATGGAAACTGCTGATTTTGCGTAACTTGAAAGAGCGTCCATGGAGATTCAATGAGCTACAACGAAGTATAGATGGTATTTCACAAAAGGTTTTGACAGATAGTTTAAGACAAATGATGAGTGATGGGCTGGCATATCGCCACGATTACCATGAGCAGCCACCGAGAGTTGAATACGGCTTAACGGAACTCGGAACAAAAATGCTTCCAATTGTTAATTCACTTGCTGACTTTGGTAACTACTATAAATCAATTATTGAACAGAATTAAGGACGTTAGTATTTGAAAAGTTCGAACAATTCCAGTTTGTCAATTACAGGTGACATTGAAAGAGCCAGCCCATTCAAGGTGCTGGCTGTTTCAAAAATTCCATTCTAATAAATCGCACGACAACTTAGCGAAAAATAAGCTCTCCATTAGCAAAAAATGAATAGAAAATGTATAAAAGTGGCAAAAACGAATAATTATAAGGGCTTATGCATTAGACACACATTTGTAAAAAAGGAGTAATTATAAATAGTGGGCAACGATATCAAAATGAGATTTGTTGCCCACTTAATTTTTTATAAAATCGGCTCAATAACAGCACGAAAATAGTAATCTAATTCTTCTGGTGTATGTTTTTTTTTATCTTTCAACCACCATAAAACCATTTCTACAAAGCTTCCTGAAATATGATTAACAAGAAATTCTTGGGGTAAGTCTTGATTTCGCTTGCGGTTGTGATTTATAAATTGTGTTTGTACCAATTCATTTAAGCTATCCTTAAAGTAACGAAGGAAAATTTCGCTACTTTCACAAGATAGTAATCCTAAAATATTGTTATCATTTTCTTGCAAATGCTGTAAAAGATGGCAAAAAACAGATTGTGGCAGTTCTTCATTTGAGTAAAGCCCGTGTATATGAGTTTTATCCATAGCACTGTCGATGATATGTCCGAACAGTTCCTTACAGACTGCATTTAATAATTCGTCTTTCGTTTCAAAATGGGCATAAAAGGTACTTCTGCCGATGTTTGCGGTATCAAGTATTTCTTGTACTGTGATATGATTGTAGCTTTTCTTTTCAAGCAATGTGCTGAATGCATGAAAAATTGCTTCTCGTGTCTTTTGCTGTCGTCTATCCATTATCTTCCTCCGTACAAATTTGAAGAAATGTTCAATAACGTACATTTCTTTTGATTTAATTATTGTTCGCCTAAATATGCTAATGATATAATCGAACAAGATGTTAGATAACATACAAATTATATCGTAGTACTTTGGAGGTGTCAAGAAAATGGAAACTGAACAGAAAATCAAGAAAGGGATAGCATTTGCGATACTTGCAGCAGTACTGTATGCCATAAATGCTCCTTTTTCAAAGATATTGCTTGAATTTATGCCGCCTACTTTAATGGCTGGTTTTCTTTATGTTGGTGCAGGAATAGGAATGATATTTATTGCTCTTATGCGGAAAATAAAGAAATATGAAGCAAAAGAATTGAAATTAACAAAATCAGAATTACCATACACCATTGCAATGATAGTTTTAGATATTGCTGCTCCTATTTGTTTGCTGTTTGGTCTAAACTCTACAACTGCCGCAAATGCGTCGTTACTTAATAACTTTGAAATTGTAGCAACAGCGATAATTGCCCTTATGGTATTCAAAGAAAAAATTAGCACAAGATTGTGGTTTGGAATATTTTTTGTAACGTTATCCTGTGGAATACTGTCTTTTGAAGATGTATCAAGTCTGCGTTTCTCATATGGTTCGTTATTTGTTTTACTTTCCACCATTTGTTGGGGGTTTGAGAATAATTGCACTCGAAAAATATCGTCAAAAGATCCATTGCAGATTGTTCTGCTAAAAGGAATATTTTCGGGTATCGGATCCCTCATTATCGGCTTGTTTATTGGAGAACGGATAGAGGCACTTTGGAGTATCGTTGCTGTTCTTTGTGTAGGATTTGTGGCATACGGATTGAGTATTTACTTTTATGTATATGCACAAAGATTACTTGGTGCAGCACGAACAAGTGCTTATTATGCCGTTGCTCCATTTATAGCGGCAATTCTTTCGTTGATTATCTTTAGAGAAATACCTGATGTTACTTACTTTGTCGCACTTGTGTTAATGATTGTAGGTGCTTGGCTTTCTTCGCAAGATAAGCCGCTAATCAGAAAAGTTAAAAATGAGTAAAGGAAATATAAAACTTCTCGTTGCTTCTCTGAGCAACAAAGTCGATTTCCTTTTGATAGAGCTTGCCGACATAAACATTATATGAAAATAGATCATACGCTCTGTTTTTTGCAATATTTTATTATTTTGCGAATTTATCATTGTAACGAATATGCATATCTTCCCAATCCATGAACAATACATAAAATACTTTCCCGTATTGCGGGCTCTCTACAATTCTTCCATGATCAAGCACAGAAAAATAAGTTCCGTCAGCTTTTCGAAGATGGAAGTGAATATAGTCATTTTCATTACCACTGTCAATCTGTTCCCAGATACTTGATTCTATCTGTTGCTGTTCATCTTCCCGGATCAAGTTGCGAAAACTTTTCTTAGTAAGTCTGAACAGTTCATCTATATCTTTATATCCTGACATATGAAGAAATTCATCATTTGCAAAAAATAGTTCATCATCTTCTTTGTCAGCTCTGTATATGATGAATGCACCTGGAAGATGTTCAGAGATATCCTTGAATGCGAATCCAAGTTGTTTGCGGGCACCTGACCGAAGTCCTTCTCTGTAGACCATACATCCATTTTTTCCATGAAGTTTTATTTCATAAAGAGCGGCATCTGCGCAGCGCATGAGTTGTGAACGATTGGATGCAAATGTTGGATATTCTGCATATCCTAGAGAAATATAAAATGCATGTTCCTTACCATGGTATGAGAATGATTTAGGAAGTTTGGTGAATTTCTGCAGCTGTATAGCTGCTTCTGCAAAGGTACAATTTGGTAAAAGAATGCAGAATTCGTCACCACCATTTCTTCCAAGTAATGCATCGGATGGGAAAAAAGCCTTCATGCTGTCTGCAAGATTTTTTAATGCCCTGTCTCCGTAATTATGTCCATAGATATCATTAATAAACTTAAAATCATCGATATCAAGGAGCGCAGCCACAAAATGTGCTTTTGGATTTTTTTGAATCATTTTTTCTGCAAATTCATCAAATCCATAGCGGTTATAAATATTTGTAAGAGAATCTGTGCGCGCCAGTATCTGAAACTTTTTCTTATGTTCTTTTTCTACTAACCATACTCTGCTAAGAACTGACAGGAGAAGGCTTATTGTAAGAAACATTCCGATGATGATTATCAGTAATGTGGCATTTCTCCATCCACTTTTAGGAGTTACTTCAAATTTCCAGTTTTCATCTCCTATTTTAAAAGTATAAGAAACAGGATGATTTATTTGCCCATCTGATTGATAAACCACTTTATAAGTATCACTCCATGGAGCGTCTGTTTTTGAAATTTTGTATTCGTATCCAAAATTTGAAAGTGCACTGATTGAATCTGAAAAAATATCCGGAACACGCAGGATAACAATAGTAAATCCCCAGAAATACTCATGTCCGTTTTTATCTTTCAGGTATATGGGATTGCGGACTGCAATTCCATATTCTCCCTGTTTTAATTTGAAGGGGCCCTGCGTAATGATTGTATGGTTGTCTCTTGCGTAACAGGAAATTTTTCCGCGGTCTTTATCATGGATCAAATCAATCTTACCTGCCTCATTTCCATTAGCCGGATAAATATCTGTAACAACACCATTAGGAGCGAGCTGTACACTTTCAATAGAATCAGACATAATATTTCCGGCAATTGTTTCAAACTGATGGATTTCGCCATTTTCACTTATTAAGATTTGCTTCAAGGTATCTGTGATCTCAATTCCATTTATAATTTTATTCTTTATTCGTTCGCCATAGTTGGTTACGTTTAATTGTGCTGTTATGTGTCTCTGCTCTTTTTCGTGGGTGTCTGTTTTGTATACAATCAAACTAATAAGGCATATGCCCAGTAAAAAAGTGATAAGAGGCACAAGTGTTTTCTTTTTCACTTGGTTCACCTCATTTTGTCTATGGGAATTATTATAATAAAGCATTATATCACAGAAGTTGAAAAACAGAATAAGTTTTATGAAAAAAACGAACTGTGCAAAATCCTTATACATCTATGACAGAAGAATGTATATCGATAGGGATTTGTGAAATCTATATATTTTAAGAAGGAGCCTTCGCTTATTCGAAAGCTCCTTTTCTGCATACCTTACTTTTACAGCCTTAAGCCATCTCGAAATACTTCGCCCACACGTTGTCGCTGATCTCCGGCAAGCACAAGATGGTCATTCTTTACTGCCTGATGGAGTTTGAAACCGTGCGATTCAATGAGTTGAAACGGTATCTGAAAACCATTTCCGACAAGACTCTCAGCACGAATCTCAAGGAGCTGGAAGCAGACAAACTGATCGTCCGCACCGAGTATCCGCAGATTCCGCCGAAGGTGGAGTACTCCTTGTCTGAGCGTGGAAAGTCGCTGATGAAGGTGCTGGATCAGCTCTGTGTCTGGGGCGAGGAGAATCGACTGACAGAGTAATAACTTCAAGTTTGAAAAATTGAGAAATCGTAAAATTGAAGAAAACAGATCTTAGAGAACAGGATGAAAAGGTTGTTGAAATTGAAATGGAGAGATTAGTGTCATTCAACAATCATCCGTTTAAGGTAATACTCGACAACCGGATGCAGGAGCTTCAGGACAGTATTAAGAAGTATGGAATACTGAATAGGCAAAAAAATATAGCATAAAAGCACATATCGCTACGAGATAAAAAACGGATACAAGCCTTGATTTTACTGGCTTTGCAACCGTTTTTTTACTCTTCAACTGTCAAAGATGGGATATTACTATAGTTGTTTTGAAAATAAAGGAAATCATGATACGATAGGAATATTTGGTTTATCTCGGAGAGAAAAAGAAACTTGGGCATCCATTGTAATCCAAGGAATTAAGCCAGGTATGGAGAAAATAGTATGAGAGTTTTTGTTGATGCAGATGCCTGCCCGGTAGTGGGTATTGTTGAAAAAGTTGCAAAAAAGCACAATGTTCCGGTGACATTGTTGTGTGATACAAACCATGTGTTATCCTCTGACTACAGTGAGGTGATTGTAGTTGGAGCCGGAGCAGATGCAGTGGATTATAAATTGATCAGCATTTGCCATAAAGGGGATATTGTTGTATCGCAAGATTATGGAGTGGCAGCAATGGCACTTGGAAAAGGTGCATATGCAATTCATCAATCTGGGAAATGGTATACCAATGAGAATATTGACCAGATGCTTATGGAACGGCATTTGAACAAGAAAGCACGAAGGGCATCTAGAAAGAATCACTTAAAAGGGCCAAGAAAGCGAACATCAGAGGACGATGAGCGTTTCAGAGAATCTTTTAAGAAAATGATACAGGTTCTTCAGAACGGTTAGTTACGTGTAGAATGATGCCGACCATTGTATCAAGTTTATAGTATCTGGCATAATAAAAAGTTATAATTTGAAAAGGAGAACACAATGAATTTAACTAAACAAGAGTCTATTTTTTGTCAAGCATTAGCTATGACTTCTTTACTTGAAGAATTATCCAACAGAGATTTTTTAAACAGTGACTACTACAATGAAAACATTACTTTTGTTGAAAATAATGACAATTTTAAAAAGATTCTGAAAGCGTCAGGCTTGGGAAATCCAGCTACAATGCAAATGTTTCTCTATATTCTTTTGGTGATGCCAAAAGAAATCCTTTCAGGTCTTGATGATGGAATTATTAATTTATGGGGGGATGATTTAAAAAAAAACCTTCAATTATATAGACTAAGTGTAACCACAACATATCCCGGAGAATCTAGCAGTGAGTTATCTACGATTGACTATTATAGACATATTCGAAATGCGGTTTCACATGCCAAGTGTGTATATGAAACAGAAGATGGGCGTACATATGTCACTTTTAAAGATAAAAATCGAAATCCCCAAAACCAATATCATTGTGAAATTAAAATGCTTACAAGTGATGTGGGAAGCATGCTTGAAGTATTACAAAATCAAATAATGGAATATTTAAACAGACACTGAAGTATCTGATAACTTCAAGTTTGCTTAACTGGATGTAAGATGGAATGGAGAATTACTTTGATGAAAATATTAGTCTGATTGGAACTGGGAAACATGAGTTTTTCACGAATCTACATAAGTTTTTAGAATCATTTAAATTTGATGTAAAACGAAGAGGTAAAATCAGAATCGAAGTACAAAATTTATATCAGGAAGAAGGATGTATTGTTGAGACTGCCAATGCTTTCGCAGAAGATGCACAAAAGGTTCTTTCTGTTGGAATGAATGCTCATGTTGCAAAGCCTGTTGATATGAACATTCTTGTGCCAGCAATGATGAAATATTTATAAAAGAAAAGATTCGTTGACCCAATGCATTACTATAGATGTGGGGCTGTCGCACTAATTTTTAATGCGACAGCCCCCTTTTGTCTACAGTCTTCCCATTTATATTATATAGGGGTGACTTCAAAAAATATTCTCAAATGTTTATTTAACGGTTGCTTTCACTGCTTTTTTCTTTTTACCGCTTGCGAGAGTTACGATAATTTTCCGTCAATACTTATCGTTACAACCTGCCAGGGAATGAATTTTCCACTATTCTGAAGTGCTTTTTTGGCTGCCATCTCAAGACCGCCGCAGCATGGAACTTCCATTCTTACAATCGTTACACTTTGGATATTGTTATTTTGAATGATCGCAGTCAGTTTCTCACTATAATCTACCTGATCTAATTTAGGACAGCCAATTAATGTTATTTTGTTTCGGATAAAATCCTGATGGAAACTTGCGTAAGCGTAAGCAGTACAATCGGCTGCGATCAGAAGTTTTGCACCGTTAAAATATGGTGCACTGACAGGTGCCAGTTTAATCTGTACCGGCCAGTTCTGAAGTCTTGATACTTGATCTGCGGTTGAAGATAGTTTTTTTGTTTCAGATGTTTCCTTTCGCTGAATCTGCATACTTTTAGATCCAGGACAGCCGACATGTGCAGTCATTGTCTGATTTTTTGCTAATATTTTTTTCTGAGCTTCTTTTACAGCTTTTTCATCGTATTCCGGTGCTTCTCTTTCTTCAAAGGAAATGGCTCCTGTTGGACATTCCGGGAGACAATCGCCTAGTCCGTCACAAAAATGTTCTCTTACCAATTCTGCTTTTCCATTAATGATATCAATAGCACCTTCATGGCAGGCATCTGCACAGGCACCGCAGCCATTACATTTTTCTTTATCAATTCGAATAATCTTTCGTATCATTTTTACCTCCATCAATAATATTTAACTTTTGTTTTTATTAGGATTATAATATTATAAATATATCTTGTATGTTTGATTTCCAACAGAAAGGATGGTTTTTAAAAGATAAAAATGCGGCGTGTGTTTTGATATATAAAAGTCGGTATAGGCAGGCTGGATTCTATAGCCGTAAGCCTTTAATATCTTTAATACGTGATAAAATTATATCAGATGTGAGATGACTCCCACCTCTGTAGGTGGCGAGCAATAAATCAGTATCAGTGAGGGAGTCAATCTCCCATCTGATATAGCCTCCGGCAGGATTGCAGAGATGCGCAGAAGAAGTATGTCATGCATTGCATGACGCGCATCTCGCAGCAAGAATGCCGGGGCATTCTTGAAAAATAAATCAAAAAATATTGATGAAGTCTACCCATCAGAGTTTTTTCATTGTATAATATTTTATCATACGGAGTCACTTTTCTTTGTAATGTTTTGTGGCAAATTCATTATACATCAGAAAGTTCGGTATGATATTTTTTTACAAAAAAGTTGTAAAGTGGTGTTATATAATATACGTAAAGGATAATAAAATGCAGGGATATGGATTAGTTTTTGATCAGGTATTTGGAACATAAACTACATATACATAATAAAACCATGATTGATAAATTAAATTGTGGAAAGGAATAATATGCAGCAAAAAAATTTAAATCAAGTGAATCATATTTTAAAGAGAATCTGCTGTTTCTGTTTGAGCATATTTGTATTATGCCTAACTTTATCGGTTTGTGTTCCTGTAAATGTAGCAGCAACAACAGGTCAATCGGTAGTGGATGATACAACGCAACAGGAAACAAAAAAAGCAGACACGCAGAGGAAGAAGCAGAGGATCATACGTGTCGGTTCATTTGAAGATACTTTTAATTATGTCGATAAAAACGGTGTCAGACGAGGATTTGGTTACGAACTGATGCAGGCGCTCGCAGGCTATGCCGGATGGAAATTCGAGTATGTGAAATGTGACTGGTCCAACTGTTTTGATAAGCTTGAAAATGGTGAGATTGATGTCATGGGCGATATCTCTTACACCGATGAACGTGCACAAAAGATGCTTTTTTCAGAGGAGCCGATGGGCGAGGAAAACTATGTTCTTTATGCGGATCTGTCACATACGGATATTATGACATCTGATTTCAAGTCTCTAGATGGGAAACGTGTAGGTGTACTCATGGGTACAGAATCAGAAATTATGCTGACAGAGTGGGAGAATAAGAATGGCATACATACAGAGCATGTAAATGTGTATAATAATGACGATGTCGAAAAGAAATTAGCGAATCATGAGGTTGATTGTTTTGTGTCTCTAGAGGAATCCATCTGGTCTGAACAGGGAATATCATCTGTTACCAATGTTGGTAAATCAGGTATATATTTTGCAATAAACAAAGAAAGAAGCGATATCAAGACGGAGTTGGACTGGGCTATGAGTCAGTTGGATAAAGACAGTCCTTTTTTTAAGACAGATTTGTATAAGAAGTATTTTACTCTTGATTATATCCAGATTCTTACAGGCAAAGAAAAATCATGGCTGGAAGAACATGGGCCTATAAAGATAGGATTTTTGAATAATGATACGGCGGTATTTTCTATGGACGAAGAGACTGGAAAACTTACCGGTACACTGACGGAGTATATCTCTTACGCAAAAGACTGTTTGGGAAATCAGACGCTGGAATTTAATATACAGTCATATGACGATTATGACGAAATGCTTCGGGCATTACAGGAGCATGAAATTGACATGATTTTTTATGCGAGCAGAAATCCTGACCTTGCAGAAAAAAAAGGTTATGCACTTACAAATACAGCCTGGACCTACAGCCTGATGGCAGTAACTGACGAGAAATATTTTAATGAGAATGAGGTATATACAGTAGCTGTGCCAAAGGAAAAAGAAGCCTTAAAGCAGCATATGGCTTTCAGTTATCCCCAATGGAAGTTTGTAGATTGTGATTCACTTGCTGATGCGGCAGATATGGTCATGAATGAAAAAGCAGACTGTTTTCTCATGGGAACCAGCCAGGCGCTGAAATATGATAACGATCGAGATTTCAAGAGTGTTCCACTTACAAAAACAATGGAAGCATGCTTTGCAGTAAGTGGAGGAGAGGGACATCTTTTGTCGATACTGAATAAAACCTTGAAGGCCATGCCGTCAGATATGCTTACAAGTGCACTTGCTATTTATGACAGTACAGCAGATAAGGTAACATTTTTGGATTTTGTAAAAGACAATATGCTTGCTTTTTTTGTCGCCACAGGATTTTTTGCACTCAGCATAATTGGCATTATCCTCGTACTTTTAAAAAAGGCAAGGAAAGCAGAATCTGTTGCAAAGCTTGCGGCAAATGATACACAAAAGCTCAATAATAAACTGGAAATCGCTCTGAAAAAAGCAGAAGCTGCCAGTCTCGCAAAGACCTGTTTTCTTAATAATATGTCGCATGATATCCGTACTCCTATGAATGCAATTCTGGGCTATGCACAGCTTATGGAGGATGAACTAAAAGAAAAAGAACTGCCTGAAACTTCAGAACATTTGGAAAAACTGCAGCAGTCAGGAAAGCTTCTTTTGTCAATCATAAATAATGTACTTGATATGGCCCGGATTGAGAGTGGAAAAATGGAAATTGATGAGAACTATGGCCGGATTGAAGAAATCCGGCAGACTTTATTTGAAATATTTGATGATGAAGCAAAGAAAAAGAATATTGCACTTCATTATACGATAAATGTAGAGCATGAGCATGTGCTGACAGATACTATCAAAGTAAAAGAAATATTTGTCAATATCCTGAGCAATGCCTTAAAATATACTCCGGCTGGTGGTTCTGTTATGATGAACGTAGCTGAATTACCATGCGATGAGTCTGGGTACATGATCGTGAGGACCAGAGTGAGCGATACCGGAATCGGTATGAGTGCGGATTATCAGACAAGGATCTTCGAGGCATTCACACGTGAGCAGAACACTACAAAGAGTAAAATCGCAGGAAGTGGACTTGGAATGTCAATAGTTAAGAAATATGTTGAACTGCTTGGTGGAACAATAACTGTAGAGAGTGAGCTTGGAAAGGGTAGCACCTTTACAGTTACATTAAAGCATAGGATAGCGGATGCAAACTATTATGTAAAAAAACACGTTGAAAGTTCTGGAACAGGCAGTGAAGTCCTTGAAGGCAGGAATATCCTTTTGGCAGAGGACAATGATCTGAATGCGGAGATTGCAGAAGCAATACTTGAACGTGCTGGTCTTAAGATAGAACGTGTGGAAGATGGTATTCAGTGTGTAAATAGGATAACAAAGATGCCGGCAGGAACATATGATATAATCCTCATGGATATCCAGATGCCCAAAATGGACGGTTATAAAGCAACACAGGCAATCAGGAATTTACCAGATAAGGATAAGGCGAGGATACCTATCATTGCAATGACAGCAAATGCATTTGAAGAAGATAAGAGAGAGGCTATTGCAGCTGGAATGGATGGTCATATAGCAAAGCCGATCCAAGTCGATAAGTTGCTGTCGATGTTAGCGGAAATGATCAGGAAACAAGAAAAGTAGTACATATAGAATAGGTATCTAAAATTAAGGAATAGGATATGAGAAAGAATCGAAGGAATCGAAAGAATAGCTCCCGTACCCGAGGAAACAGAATTTGTATTGCTGCATTTCTTCTGACTTGCAGTCTTATGCTGGGAGGATGTGGAGTAAAGAAAGAGAAAGCGGCTGATAGTGAACTGCCGGAGATTATTATTGGAATGGATTATTTTGAACCTTACAGTTATCAGACAAGTGATGGCAAATATAAAGGTATTGATGTGGAACTTGCTAAGGAAGCATTTCAGAGGCTGGGATATCAGCCAAAGTTTGAGAATATAGTCTGGGAAGATAAGGATGAACTTTTGGCAGATGGAACAGTAGACTGTCTGTGGAGCAGCTATTCCATGAATGGAAGAGAAGACAAATATCAGTGGGCAGGTCCATACCTGTACAGCCGCCAGATGGTAGTTGTAAAAAATGAGAGCGAAATCCAAACACTTTCGGATTTGAAAGGAAAGAGGATTGCAGTGCAGGCAACTACAAAGGCAGAGGATCTTTTTCTTCATAATATTAAGTCAGATCTTCCACAGATGCAGCAGGTGAACTGTTTTTCTACAACGAATGAAATTTATGCGGCACTTAGAAAGAATTATGTAGATGCGATTGCCGGGCATGAGGCAATGCTTGGCAGTCTGGTGAAAGAAGGTAAGGATGCTTACCGAATGTTGGATGAAAGTATTTATAAATCAGAACTTGGAGTGGCTTTTAAAAAAGGAACGCACGAGGAAGTTGCAGCAGATCTTACAGAAACACTTAAAAAATTGCAGAGGGAAGGAATTACAGAAAAAATAGTTTGATAGAAATGCATGTTTACTGGTGTTTACGCTGATTTTTGTTGGAATCCTAATCTTTTCTCTGCTGACAGCAAGTGATAATAAGAAGCTAAATCGTACACTGAATGAGACATTTGACTTTGTAAAAACGCGGATTGAAAGTTATGAGATTTATGATACGAATGATCAGGTGAAGAGTCTGGTACGTCTTATGGATAAAACAACAGAATTGAGCCGTGTCATAGCGCAGGAAGGGAATTTTAGAGCAGAAATGCTGGATAAGTACGCAAAAGAACAGCGTCTGACAGGAATACTTGTGCTAGATAAGAAGCTGAAGGTGATAGAACAGACTACGAGGGATGGAGATGCGACGCCGTTGTGGCAGAAGCTGATTGAAAGTGATTATGTACGTGATATTGTCGAACATCCGGAAAAAACGTATACGACCCGTCTGAGAAATGAAGGAAAACTCTATGATTTTGCAGCGGTGGCAAGGCAGGATGCGTCAGGTATCTTAATTGCATATGCGCAGAAAGAGGAAGTAAATGAGATAAACGGAGACCTGACGATGGCATCGTTGTTTTCAAATTTTCCTTTTGAAATGAATGGATGTGTTGCAATCTGTGATGAGGATAAGATTGTCAGTACAAATAAACAGAACCTTGTTTCTAGTTCTGTAGAGGGCGCAAAGTCTTTGTATGAAAATGAATTTAAGTCAGGTGGAAATGTAATCGTCCATCTTCGTTCAAAGAATGGAAATTGGTACGGGCGCCAGGAGAAGATAAAAGACTATAATGCATACGTTTTTTTCCCGAAACATCAGGTATACATTACACGCAATACAATATGCGTGATCTATGCTCTGCTTGCACTGCTTATTTTCTTATTTTATCGAGTGCTAAGGAACAGAACAGAAAAAAGAAGTATCCTTCAGGATCAAAAGAGACTTCGCGTGATCAATGCACTTGGTCATGCCTATTCCTCTATTTCTCTTGTAAATTTAAAAACAGAGGAAATAGAAATCGTAAAATCTTCAAAAGATATGAAGCCGGATCAGCAAGGGGACATACTCTCTAAAGCACATCTGGAAGAACTGATACAGCAGGTTATTGCAGAACCATTTCAGGAAGCCTATTGGGAATTTGTTGATATGAGTACGGTGGCAAAGCGTCTGGAAGAACACGAAACGTTGAGTTTTACAGCGCAGACAGTAGATGAAAAATGGCTGACGATAATCATTGTACCGCAGGGATATGATAAAGATGGAAAATTGAATACTGTTCTGGTTGCGAACCGTGATATGACAGAAGAAAAAGAACATGAGATAGAACAGGATAAGAATCTGAGAAATGCACTTGCAGCCGCTGAACATGCGAACCGGGCGAAGACAGCGTTTTTAAATAATATGTCTCATGATATCCGCACGCCGATGAATGCGATTATTGGATTTACTGCACTTGCAACAACACATATTGGCAGTACAGAGCTTGTTTTGGATTATCTGAAAAAAATTCAGACATCCAGTCAACATCTGCTTAGTCTGATCAATGATGTGCTGGATATGAGCAGAATTGAGAGTGGCTCTGTCAGGATTGAATATACAACGGTACATTTGCCAGATATTCTGCATGATTTAAGAACAATCATTCAGGGATCTGTTTATTCTAAGCAGCAGGATCTTTATATTGATACACAGGATGTATTTCATGAAGATATTATTATCGACAAGCTGCGTTTGACGCAGGTACTTCTGAATATTATCAGTAATGCTGTGAAGTTCACACCAGTCGGCGGGATGATTAACATTCGCGTTTTGGAGAAACCGTGCAGAAGAGAGGGATATACAACAGTAATCTTTAGTGTGAAAGATAACGGAATCGGAATGTCACCGGAGTTTTGTAAGCAAGTGTTTGACTCATTTTCAAGAGAACATACTGTTACGGAGAATGGAATCGGAGGAACCGGTCTTGGGATGGCGATTACCAAAAATATCGTGGATATGATGGGAGGTACGATTCAGGTTGAAAGTGAAGTTGGAAAAGGAACAGAGTTTACAGTTATACTTGAATGTGAAACATCAGCAGTAACGGTAAAAAGGGAACCTATTCCGGAACTGAAAGGTGCCAGAGCACTTGTGGTGGACGATGATGCGGAAACATGCATGAGTGTAAGCAAGATGCTGCGTGAGATCGAGATGACAGCAGATTGGACTACTTCCGGAAAAGAGGCAGTACTTCGTGCGAGAGAAGCTTATGAACAGAATCAGGAATTTAAAGTTTATATCATTGACTGGCTGATGCCGGATATGAATGGAATCGAAACTGTCCGAAGAATCCGCATGGTAGTCGGACCGGAGAGTCCGATTATTATTCTGACTGCTTATGACTGGTCAGATGTTGAACAGGAGGCAAGGGAAGCGGGAGTTACTGCGTTCGTATCAAAACCACTGTTTCTTTCCGAATTGCGGGAAGTGCTGATGAGTCCGGAACAAAGAAAACTCATTCAGAATGAGAATCAGAAGATTCAGGCAGCGAGTCAGAGAAGCTATGCAGGGAAGAAAGTTCTTCTTGTAGAGGATAATGAGCTGAATCGTGAGATCGCAACAGCAATCATGGAGGAAATTGGCCTGAATGTGGATGTTGCTGAGGATGGCACGGATGCTGTGAATATCATGTCATCTGAAAGAGGCAGCAACTATGATCTGATCTTCATGGATATTCAGATGCCAAAGATGGATGGATATACAGCGACAAGGGAGATACGTACATTGAATAGTACAAAATGTGCGAATATACCGATTATCGCGATGACGGCAAATGCTTTTGAGGAGGACCGTAAAAAAGCGATCAAAGCAGGTATGAATGGTCATATTGCAAAACCAATCAGTTCAGAGGTAATTCTGGAGAATCTGGATCAGATTTTTGGAAGATAAAATGAGAGGAGAAAAGTATGAAGATCAAAAGGATACGAAGGGTATGTCTCGTTTTGCTCTGTATAGCAGTAATTGGGATTGTGGGATGTGGGAAAAAAGATGTGAATTCAAAGAAACATGAACCTATTACCTTCATGGCCCCTTATATGGATGTTGATAGCTTTATAAAAGAAGTGCATAAAACATATCCAGAGGTTAATATTAAAGTAGTTCCATACAGTGGGGCAAATACAACGGTATACCTAAATACGATCATGGAGGAAAATGATCTGCCGGATATCTGTACACTTACGCTCTATGACCCGGAACAGCAGGACCTCAGTGACAAGATGCTTGATCTTTCAGGATATGCTTTTACGGATAATTATGTAGAGTCTCGTCTCAAAGAGGTATCAGATGACGGGGCAATCTATATGCTTCCGTCTGCGTATAACTGTTTCGGTATTACTTATAACAAAACATTGTTAAAGAAATATGGATGGACACTTCCGCAGTCTTTTGGGGAACTTAAACAGCTTGCAAAAGAGGCAGAGAAAGCAGGGGTTCAGTTATGCCTGCCCCAGATTCAGTATCCGGGATATGGTTTTCAGTATTTATGTAATATTGCCGACACAGGATTTTTAAGTTCTCTAGATGGAAGACAGTGGCAGAAGGATTATTTGTCAGGAAAAGCAAATGTCAGTACGACAAAGGGCATGATGGACAGCATGGAATATATCGAGAAATGGAAAAAACTTGGTATGCTCGATGGCAGTAACAGTGATCCAATTGATGACGCAGTAACAAGAGAGAATTTTATCAAAGGAAATACGCTGTTTATGCTTGGCTCACAGAATGGTATTACAGACTCAGATGCTACAACAGATGAATTCGGGCTGATGCCGTATCTTTCAGAAGATGGAAGTAAAAATGTCTACATATTATCGGTGGGTCGTTATTATGGACTGAATAAACAGCTTGAGAACGATTCACAGAAGCTTGAAGATGCGTTAAAGGTGATGGAAGTGTTGTCTACGGTGGAAGGAACATCTTCCCTTTATCCAGAGGAATCACTAAAAGCAAGTCTTCTGCCATTTAAGGATGCAAAAGCAGACGATACCTATTATGGTGATATTGCAGAGGCGATTAATGCAGGAAATACAGCACCGCTTATTTACACAGGATGGGAAAATACACTGGTTACTACAGGAACAAAGATGCTGGAATATATGCAGAACAAAGCAACGATAAAAGATGTAGTAAAGCAGCTTGAAGATGACCAGAAAAGCGTGGTAAATAATAAACCGGAAGTTATTACTACGACAACGGAAGATATTTCACAGAAAAACTGTGCGAAATTGGTAGGCAGATGCTTTGCACAGGCAACGAACAGTGATCTGGCGCTTGTTTCTCTCGGAACATGGATCAGTGGAAATGGATTGGAGCAGAATAATGACGGTGTGAGTGGGAAATTGTATACAAAAGATATTACTGTTGATGATCTCAGTACTATTATTCCTACAGGCTGGTCGCGGACAATCCAGACCGTCAGATTAACAGGAAAACAGATTCAGGATTTATATAAAGAGGGATACGATGCAGTTGGTACAGGAAATAATTACTCTTATATATTAGTAAGTCCGATGAAACTGGAAGAAGATAAGACCTATCAGGTTGCTATTTCCGGAATCAGTGATAAACTAAAATCAGAAACGGAAGTAACAGACAGTGGCATTGTAGGTATAGATGCCGCAAAAGAGTTTTTTGGAAAGTTTAAGACTTTAAGTGAAGCAGACGCTGAATGGAAATGATTGGAGGAGAAGAATGCAGAAGGCAAACGATTACCGAAACTTAATATTGGGCTGTTGTATGACTGGTATAGCGATGCTTTTGGCATTCTTTTTCCTGTATCAAACTTATATTCAGAATATTATCTATGAGGAACGATTGAATCAGATGGAAGAGGTTACTCATCAGATGTTTCAAAATCTGGAGGATGTGATCGATTCCCACTGGAACCGGGTAACGGAAGAATGTAATTATCTGCGAGAAGCAAATGTACAGACGATAGATGAACTCTGTAAATATATGAAAAAGAAGTATGAATTATCAGCATATGAAGAGCAGAAGATTACATTGATGGCAGTGGATTCAGAAGGTGGATATTATACAGAACGTGGAAACAGAGGACTTTTTCGTGATCTCGATTATTTTGAAGATAATCCTAAGCAGATTAGTTTCGTTTTTGATTCTATAACAGATAATCAGTCAGAGATGGTGTTTCTAAAACGTCTGTCAAAACCGATACAGCTTCAAAATAGAAAAAAGAAAACGACGATTCGTTATTTTGGAATTGCTCAGAACATGGAACAGTTAAATCCTTATTTTAACTGCGATGCATATGACAGGAATAATAGTGTATATGTTTTAGATGATAATGGATTTAAACTGTTCAATAGTAATAAAGTGGAACTGATTAAGGGGCATAATGTATTTTCTGTTTTGCAAAAGATGAAATATCTCCATAATTCTTCTTTTGCAAAAACAAAGACGGAACTGGAAGAAAAAGGCTGTAGTTATTCTAATGCAGTACTGGATGGAACAGAATATTTTTATGCACTAAAAAGAATGGAAAATGCCGAATGGACACTGATTTTTCTTGTTCCGGCAGAGTATGTTGCTACGAATACATTAGAACTTGTCAATTTTATCATGCTATTTATCGTTATATTTACGGTTATCGTAGCTGTCTGTGTTATACTGGGAATTTCTTTTGTTATGCGTAGAAATCAGCAGGAAGCAATTCTTGTGGAACGAGAAAATAATATCAAACTGGAAAATGTAAATACAGAACTGCGGAAGGCGAATCTGGCGGCAGAAGAGGCTTTTCAGGTGGCACAGGAAGCGAACAGATCAAAGAGCAGTTTCCTTGCAAATATGTCACATGATATTCGTACACCGATGAATGCGATTATTGGTATTATATCATTGCTAAGACATGATGCGGGTGATAAGGCAAAGGTAATAGAGTATGCAGATAAAATAGATACATCATCACAGCATCTGCTGGGAATCATTAATGATGTTTTGGATATGAGCAAGATTGAGGCAGGAAAAACTATTTTTAAGTACACTGATTTTTCTATTTTGGATTTTATGGAGGAACTTAATACAATATTTCATTCACAGATAGATGAAAAAAATCAGACACTTACGTTTATGAAAGGAAACATCCGGCACGAGTGGGTGAATAGTGATCAGGTTCATCTAATGCAGATTTTCAGTAACCTGCTTTCCAATGCAGTAAAGTATACACAGGAGGGTGGAGCAATCCAGTTTTTAGTAGAAGAATGTGAGACCAATTCTTTTGTCTATGCAAAGTACCGTTTTTTAGTCAGTGATAATGGTATAGGAATGTCGGCTGATTTCAAAGACAAGATTTTTGATGCATTTACCCGCGCGGAAAATTCTCTTACAAATAAGATACAGGGAACCGGTCTTGGCATGGCTATCACCAGAAATCTGGTTGAAGCGATGGGAGGTACCATTGATGTGGAGAGTGAGCCGGGACAGGGAAGCTGTTTTGAAGTGCTTATGGATTTGAAAATCGCAGAAGAAAGGTCTGTTTCACTAGCATCTCAGGTAGAAAAAGAGGAGCCGGATGTCAATATCCTAAAAGGAATGAGGTTCCTTTGTGCTGAGGATAATGAGTTAAATGCAGAAATCCTTATGGAACTGTTAAAGATTGAGGATGCCGAGTGTACGATTTGTGAAAACGGCGAAAAGGTTTTAGAGACATTTGAACAGTCTGCTCCGGGGGATTATGACATGATTTTGATGGATGTGCAGATGCCTGTTATGAACGGCTATGAAGCAACAAAAGCAATCCGCAGAAGTTCACATGAACTGGCAAAGACAATTCCGATCATTGCCATGACCGCCAATGCGTTCTCAGAAGATATACAACATTCTCTGGCAGCCGGTATGACTGCACATATTTCAAAACCAGTGGAGATGAGGGTACTCAAAAAGACGGTAAGAAATATAAAATCTGGGGGGCGAAACGCAAGCCATTGAATAGTAACAAGTAAACAGATGAATACAACAGTTTGTTAAGGAGGCAATGGCATAATGGGAAATTATCTGAATCCGGGGAACAGTGGTTTCTCAAATATGAGAAATGATGTTTATGTTGATAAAACAGAAATGATAAGACTGATCAATCAAACAATCAACACGCCACGAAATCTGACATGTATTAGCAGACCAAGACGTTTTGGAAAGTCATTTGCAGCTAAAATGTTATGTGCATATTATGATAAGACTTGTGATTCTAAAGAGTTGTTTGATGATCTTAGAATTGCAAAAGCGGATGAATACTTAAAATACCTGAACAAGTATGATGTGATTTACCTGGATATGGCTAGTGTTCTTGGTGTGACATCACCAGAAGATGCAGTCTCCTATGTAAAGCGAAATATAACGGAAGAAGTTCTGGAGATTTATCCGGAAGTAAAAGAAGCCGAGGCATTGTTTGATACGTTGGCAAATCTGGTGACTTATACAGGAAATAAAATTATCATGATTATTGATGAGTGGGATTCACCGATTCGTGAAAATGGTAAAAGAAATACAAAGAGAGTATCTGTTATTTTTACGCTCTTTATTTAAAAATAGTGGAACGACGGATAAGATTTTTGCAGCAGTATATATGACAGGAATTCTGCCGATTAAAAAAGATGGATCACAGTCTGCGATTTCTGATTTTGAAGAATTTACGATGGTAAAACCGAGAAAGTTTGCGCCATATGTAGGATTTACAGAGCAGGAAGTAAAGGATTTATGTAGAGAGTATCAAATAGATTTTTCAAAGATGAAGTTATGGTATGATGGATATTCATTTCCGAATGCAAACTCTATTTATAATCCGAATTCGGTCATGAAAGCACTTAGAAATGATGATTTCGATTCTTACTGGTCACAGACATCGGCAGCCGAGAGCCTGATGGAATATATCAGTCTTGATTATGGTGGGCTTTCTAAGACGATTGCAGAATTGATCGGCGGTATTGAAGTAGAAGTTGATACAAGGGGATTTTCAAATGATCTGGTGACATTTAGAGAGAAAGATGATGTGTTGACTTTGTTGATTCATTTAGGATATCTGGCTTATGATAAAGATTCAGAAAAAGTGCATATTCCGAACGAGGAAATCAAGCAGGAATTTTCAAGGACGATTCGAGGAGTCAGACGGAACGAGACAATTCAGCGCGTGCGTGAAAGCGATCAGATTATTTCGGATACGGTACATCTGAATGCAGATGCAGTAGCAGCTCAGATTGAGAAGATTCATACAGAGGAAACGACAGCTCTTTTTTATAATAATGAGCAGACATTAAGAAGTGTGATTGAAAAATATGGCAAGTAAGATTCCAACAGGGAGGAGTAATCTTGAAAAAATATTTACCTATTTTAAAAAACAGCCCTTTCTTTAAAGGTCTTTCTGATAGCGAGATTTTATCTATACTTCAATGTGTAAATGCCACAACAATTTCTAGAAAACGAGATTCTTATATTTTCAGAGCAGGAGATTCTACCGAGGTAATGGGACTTGTGGTGTCTGGCTGCGTTCTTATCATTCAGGAAGATCTCTGGGGACATCGGAATATTCTGTCGAAATGTCATGCCGGTGATTTCTTTGGTGAGCCATATGCGGCCAGTCCGGGGGCTGTTCTAAATATTAGCGTGGTAGCGGATGAGGATTGTGAGATTATTCTTTTACATGTCCAAAGACTTCTGATATCCTGTCCAACTGCGTGTGAACATCATCAGAAGCTGATTCGTAATCTGGTCAGTGTCCTCGCAAACAAGATACTGATTCTTAACGACAAGATTACGCATGTAGGTAAGCGAACTACCAGGGATAAACTGTTATCTTATCTGTCAGCAGAATCAATCAGACATTCGTCCCTATCCTTTGATATTCCTTTTGACCGGCAGCAGTTAGCAGATTACCTTTGCATTGATCGTGCAGCAATGTCTACAGAGATATCAAAATTACAAAAAGAAGGATTTATAAAAACAAATAGAAAACACTTTGAATTGACAGTATATAGGAATGATAATTAGACAGAATATATGGATCAGATTGTAGAATGGGAAAAAGAACCTCAGAGTCTTGCATAAGCCGGATAGTTGTATTAAAATAATGTTAGATCACACTAACTTTCTTACTACAGGATGTCAGAAAACAGACTTACATTGTGCAATAATCAAGGCATTAGAAAAAAGTAAGATTTTTAAAATGGAAGGAAGAAATATTATGATTAAGACAACAATAAAGGTTACTGGTATGGCTTGTACCATGTGCGAAGCACATATTAACGAAGCAGTTCGGAATGCATTTTCAGTGAAAAAAGTGAAATCGAGCCATTCCAAAGGAGAAACAGTCATTCTATCGGAAGAACCCTTAGATGAAGCAGCACTCCGAAAAACTATTGAAGCCACCGGTTATACTACTGGAGAAATGACTTCCGCCTCATACAAGAAAAATGGGCTTTTTTCTTTTTGGAAAAAATAAAAAAATTTTGAGTAGAAAAAATTATTGTAGCTAGGATGGGCGTCATGCCAGTGGCTTGGTATAACGACAATATAGAAAAGTACATTAGGGTATGAAAGGTGACATTATGATATATACAGTAAAAAGAATAGATGAAGACATAGATTACGGTTGTGAAGAACGCTCAGAAGATGTACCAGTCATGGCAGTAGTTACGCTTACGAACTCTTTGGGAGAAGAATTGGTAGTAAAAGCAGAGGATGCTAAGCTTTATGAATGTAATATCAATGAAGGAGACAAGGTAAGCATTGATGCGAATAATAAGTTAGAAAAAAGCTACTAGGAGGGACAGAATGAGAAACCTTATGATTTTATTCCCGGGAATAGGGTATCATTGTGATAAACCTATATTGTATTATGGAAAAAAGATTGCCGTAATGAATGGGTATACAGATTGTATCAGCCTGTCATATTCTTATGATGGAAAGAATCTTCGAGATAATGCTGCTGAGATGGAAAAAGCTTTTAACAGTTTGTATGAACAGGCAGAAAAACAGCTCAATGGAGTGGAATTTAATCAGTACGATGAAATTCTGTTTGTCTCTAAAAGTATAGGGACCGTCATTGCAGCAGCATATGCCAGGAAGCACAGTATAAAATGCAGAATGATTTTTTACACACCACTGGCACAGACATACTCTTATGATGTGGAAGAAGGGATTGCCTTTATCGGAATGAAAGATCCATGGAGTGATGTGGATGAGGTAATTCACACAAGTCAGAAGCAGAGGATACCGATTTATGTATATGAGGATGCCAACCATTCCCTGGAAACAGGACAGGTAATACAAGATCTGGATATATTGAAAGACGTAATGATAAAAACAAATAACTATCTTTCAGTGGAAAAACATTGATAAATGAAACATTCTTTAACCTGTGTTTGATAAGCGATCTTTTTTACTCAAATATTTACTCAAACACTTCTTCGATTCTACCTGTTTTTTCGTTGTAAACATAAACACTGTTATGTTCCGCTACAAAAGGAGTAAGTGAGCCAAGCTTAATGTTTCGGATGTAAACTACATTTGTTGGTAAAACTCGCACTAAGCTTTCATTTTCATTAATATCAGCGATCCAGCGGAACAATTTGTTCTCTTTTTGTTCAACATCAATTCTTTCTCGAATAATGGTTAAGGTATGGATGGCCCAATTAAGCGTTCCAATACTGTTGTACTTGATGCATTCTTCAATATTTGAGAAGAACGTCTCATCAAAATTTACTTCCTGTGTTGCCATTTTTGTCAGTTCATTTAATGATAAATTCATAGTAATCCCCCTTCGTTAAGCAGGATATTGTATACGATTTAAAAACCATATGTGTATCATAGATACTTTTAGGTTTTGTGATGATTGATGCTACAGGAAGGAAGAGGAAGTATTGTCTTTTTTATTGACAAAAAACAACTACAATATTATTATACAAAGTAATTACATAAAGTAATTATGTAAAATAATAGAAAGGAGAAACTCATGACAAAAGATAAGATAAAGGAAGTTATGGATGCCTGTTATCAGGCAAAGAGGATAAGAGATATGCTTCCGGCATTGCCTGGCGGAGTGACACCATCCCATATTCACTATCTGGATACTCTTAGAAAGTTAGAAAAAATGGAAGGTAAGGTAAAAGTCAGTGATATGAGTGAGAACCTTGGACTTCCGAGACCAAGCGTAACGAAAACCGTAAAAGATATGGAGAAGCTTGGATTTGTCGAGAAAGAAACAACAGAAACGGACGGAAGGTTTGTTTATATTAAGACGACCAGGACAGGAAGAGACCTGGTTGATAAATATGTTGATGAGTATTTTGGTAATCTTTCGGAAGATCTTGGAGGGATTACGGATGAAGATGCAGATAAGATGATTGAAGTAGTAGAAAAGCTCTATATAGTCATGAGTAACAGGAAGTAATATATGAATGCAAAAGAAAGATCAGATTTTACACAGGGAAGTATATTAAAGAAGATGATTCCATTCATGATGCCGATACTTGGAGCGCTTGTACTTCAGGCAGCCTATGGTGCGGTGGACCTTCTGGTCGTGGGCAGATTTGGAACAACAGCCGGGTTATCAGCAGTTTCAACCGGCAGTCAGATTCTTAATCTTGTAACGTTTGTGATAACGCAGTTAGCAATGGGAATTACTGTTCTTATTGCAAGGTATATCGGTGAGAAGCATACAAGTCAAATAGGGGAATTGCTTGGTGGAGCAACGACAGTGTTTACTATGATAGCTGTCGTACTTTTTATGGTGATGGTGTTTTTTGCAAAGCCGCTGGCTGTTCTTATGCAGGCTCCCAAAGAAGCGCTTATGCTTACGTCAGTGTATGTAAGGATTTGCGGGGGAGGTATTTTCTTTATCGTTGCTTATAATGTCCTTTCTGCCATATTCAGAGGGCTGGGAGACAGCAGGTCTCCGCTTATATTTGTTGCGGTTGCCTGCGTGGTAAATGTCGTAGGTGATCTTGTACTTGTTGCGGGATGCCATCTTGATGCCGCAGGGGCTGCAATTGCTACGGTACTTGCCCAGGCGGTCAGTGTGGTGCTGGCTCTTTTGATGCTTAAAAGAAGACAGCTGCCATTTAAAATAACAAAAAAAGATTTCAGGTTTAATAGTCAATGTAAAAGATTCCTGACAGTTGGGATTCCTCTTGCACTTCAGGAATTTCTTACCCAGATGTCATTTCTTGCACTGTGTGCATTTATAAATAAGTTAGGGCTGGAAGCTTCTTCAGGATATGGGGTTGCATGCAAGATAGTAAACTTTGCTATGCTGATACCAAGTGCACTTATGCAGTCAATGGCTTCTTTTGTATCGCAGAATGTTGGTGCCGGTAAGGAGGATAGAGCAAAGAAAGCTATGTTTACCGGAATAGGAATCGGCTTGATTGTTGGAATCGTTGTTTTCATAAGTGTATGGTTCTTTGGTGATGTGCTTACATCGATATTCACAACGGATGAAGCGGTTGTGCAAAAGGGGTTTGAATATCTTAAGGGGTTTGCTCCGGAAACCATTCTTACGGCAATTCTTTTTTCTATGATAGGTTACTTTAACGGACATGAAAAGACGTTGTGGGTTATGATTCAGGGACTTATCCAGACGCTTCTTGTAAGACTGCCACTTGCATATTTTATGAGTATACAGCCGGATGCCAGCCTTACTAATATAGGGCTTGCAGCTCCTGTTGCAACATGCTTTGGAATTATATTAAATGTAATCTTTTTCCTTCACATGACAAGAAAAATGAAAAAGGTATAAGTGAATCAAAGATTTATCCCTTGAAATTTTGTCTACAAGTAGATATAATGCTTTTTACATTTTATAATTTAGGAGAAGGTATTTATGAATAGTAAGTCTAATACACAGGCGATGGAAACAGAAAAAGTACCACGTCTTTTAGCGCAGCTCGCAATTCCTGCTGTTGTTGCACAGGTTATCAATCTTTTATATAACATTGTAGACCGTATTTACATTGGACATATTTCCGATGTTGGTGCAGCAGCATTAACCGGTGTCGGATTATTTACCCCCATTCTTATGCTGATTAATGCATTTGCTATGCTCGCTGGTTCTGGAGGGGCTCCGCGTGCGGCTATTTTTATGGGGAAGAAAGATAATAAGACAGCGGAAAAAATTCTTGGAAACTGCTTTGCACTTCTCATTGTTATGGCTGTGGCACTTACGGCGATTTTCTTTATTTTCGTCCCACAGCTGCTAACATTGTTTGGTGCCAGTGATAAGACACTTCCCTATGGAGTGGCATATGCAAGAATTTATATTCTCGGAAGTATTTTTGTTTTGATCGTGATGGGAATGAATCCATTTATTACGACACAGGGATTTGCAAAGATCAGTATGATGACGACTGTAATTGGTGCAGTGATCAACATCATTCTTGATCCAATTTTTATTTTTGGATTTAATCTGGGAGTAAGAGGTGCCGCGATTGCTACGGTTTTAAGTCAGGCAGTCGGTGCGATATGGATCCTTCGTTTCTTATCCGGAAAGAAGACCATTCTTCATCTTAGAAAGGAAAACTTTAAATTGCAGAAAGACATCATCTTACCATGTCTTGCACTTGGTATTTCTACCTTTGTCATGTTATCTACAGAAAGTATCCTGTCTGTAAGCTTCACGTTCAGCCTTTCAAGATATGGAGGGGATCTTGCTGTTGGAGCTATGACAATTATTACAAGTGTCAGCCAGCTTGCCACATTACCATTACAGGGAATCTGTCAGGGTGGACAGCCAATTATGAGTTATAACTTCGGCGCAGGGAATAAGGAGCGTGTAAAAAAAGCATTTTTTACACAATTTACAGTCTGTATAGTCTTTACTAGCTGTTTTTGGCTGATTATGCTTCTGTTTCCGAAACTGTTTGCAGGAATCTTTTCTAATAATACAGATTTGATCACGTACACTACATGGGCATTGAGAATTTACATGGCTGGTATTTTCTCCCTCGGATTTCAGGTTGCCTGCCAGCAGAGCTTTATGGCATTGGGACAGGCGAAGGTTAGTCTGCTGCTTGCCTGCCTTAGAAAGCTGATCCTGTTGATTCCGTTAATCTTTATTCTGCCATGTTTTATCCAGAATAAAGTATTTGCCGTTTTTCTGGCTGAACCAATCAGTGATATACTGGCGGCAATAATTACAACTTTAACTTTCTTTAGCCGGTTTAATAAAATTTTGGATAGACAGTAGGATGCTCCATGGATGTGAGACAGGGAATGCTAAAATTACAAATGGATATCGTCTTCCTTGTAAATATGTCATTCACACAGTTGGACCAATCTGGCTAGATGGAAAACATCAAGAACAAAAACTTTTAGAATCCTGCTATAATACATCACTGAATCTGGCGAAGGAATATGGCTGTGAATCAGTTGCTTTTCCTCTGATTTCTTCTGGAATTTATGGTTATCCAAAAGATCAGGCATTAAAAGTTGCTATAGATACCATTGGGAAGTTTCTACTGGAAAATGAGATGACAGTCTTCATTGTAATTTTTGACCGGAAGGCATAGCAGATTAGCGGAAAGTTGTTTGCGGATATTACAGCTTATATAGATGACTGATATGTGAAGGAACATTCGGACAGTCGGGAAGAACTAAGCCGTCTAAAACGACAGTGCTGGCATTTGCGCTGGCATTGGAACTGCCAATTGCAGAAATGCAGGATATGCTTGGTAAGGCGGGATTTACTTTGTCTCATTCAAGCAAGTTTGATATTATTGTAGAATATTTTGTTGAACAGGGCAATTATAATGTATATGAAATCAATGAAGCACTGTTTGCTTTTGATCAGAGCCTGATTGGATCATAAAACAATGAATGTTGTTTAATGTCGCTTTCTATGAGACCACTTTCTAAAAGAAAATCATTGTACTATGGCTGTAAGGTACGAAACCAAGCAGCCATTTTTTTGACCAGGTAAATACCGGGATAGTAAACCTAATAGTGAGATTTTCAGAAGCCAATATTGATGCTGTGGAGACCGCCAGTTTGTTTGGCATTGACGAAGACAGAGCAGTTAACTATCTTGTACCCATAGATAGAAAACAAAACTATGTATTGATAATATATTTTGTGGTAGAATGAAGAAAACCAATATAATTTGTAAACTAGATGTACTCAGAGAATCTTTTATTTGATTCTGTGAGTACATCTTGAAGTCGTGGAGGTAGAAATAAATATGAAGCTTGTATTTTTAGATACAAAAACCATTGGAGAAGATATTGATTTATCGGCATATGATGCTCTGGGAGAAGTGGTAAAATATGGATTTTCTACTTTGGAAGAGATTCCGGAGCGTGTAAAAGATGCGGATGTTTTAATTGTGAATAAAATTGCGATTAATGAGCAGACAATTGGGACTGCAAAAAATTTGAAATTAGTATGTGTAACAGCTACAGGAACAAATAATCTGGACAAAGAATATCTGAAAAAGCGTGGAATCGCATGGAGAAATGTAGCCGGATATTCTACAGAATCCGTTACACAGCATACATTTGCTTTATTATTCTATCTTTTAGAGAAGATACGTTATTATGATGACTATGTAAAAGACGAAAAATATATAAATGATACGGTGTTTACTCATTTTGCAGAGCATTTTAATGAAGTTAACGGAAAAACATGGGGAATTATCGGACTTGGAACAATTGGAAGACGAGTTGCTGATATTGCAAAGGCGTTTGGGGCACGTGTAATTTATTACTCTGCTTCGGGAAGTCCGGCACAGGAAGGATATGAACAGGTTGATTTTGAAACGCTACTTACTACATCAGATATTGTGTCCGTACATGCTCCGTTAAATGAATATACAAAAGATTTGATGGATAAGGAAGCATTTGCAAAAATGAAAAAGACAGCTATTTTCTTAAATCTTGGAAGAGGACCGATTGTAGTAGAACAGGATTTATATGAAGCATTGGAAACAGGTGAAATTGCAGCAGCAGGTCTTGATGTATTATGTGAGGAGCCAATGAGTGAAACAAACCCATTGGCAAAAATAAAAGACAGTAAAAAGCTTATTATTACTCCGCACATTGCATGGGCGAGTGTAGAAGCAAGAAACCGATTGATGCAGATTATCGCAGGACAGATTAGGGAATTTTTATAAATCTTTTGCAGACTTTCTGAGTGCCACATAGGAAATCAGAAAGTTTGCAAACCAGCCGGCTGGTACAGCTAACCAGACAAATGCGATACCAAAACGTGGTGCAAAAATCAGTGCAACTGATAGACGAATAGCAAGATTTACCATGTTTGCAATGAGAAATGGACGCATGATTCCGAGTCCACGAAGGACGCCATCTGTTGCCATCTTGATTCCCATGAAGATGAAGAAATAACCGAGCCATCTCATGTAATCACCGGATACCTGGTAGGCTAAGGCTGTTCCATCTTTTCCCAGAAATAGTGAGGAAATTTGCGTGTGCAATGTTTCAATAACCAGGAAGGCGAGGAATGCAAAACATACATCTAACAATAATGCAGCGCGGTAGCCCTTTTTAATACGCCATGGTTTCTTTGCACCAAGATTCTGAGAAACATATGGTGAAACGGCATTGCCGATGGATACAAATATCAGTGAAAAAACATTTTCCACTCTCATTGTTGCGGCATAACCGGCAAGTGCTTGTGTACCGAATGGATTTACAACAGCCTGTACTATCATCATACCAATGGACACAGTGGATTGCTGGA
Organism: Anaerobutyricum soehngenii; assembly: GCF_009697165.1. NCBI lineage: Bacteria > Bacillati > Bacillota > Clostridia > Lachnospirales > Lachnospiraceae > Anaerobutyricum > Anaerobutyricum soehngenii. Next base: position 29,926 of record NZ_VULP01000011.1, read on the forward strand.
GAACTGACGGTACGGCAATTTGAAGCATTGCAAGGAGTTCCTGTCTGTCAAACCAGTTAAAGTAGCTCTTATATTTCCGAATTCGATGAAGGAAGATTAAAAGCGAAAATACTGCAGAGATACCCTGTGAGATTAGTGTGGCAAGGGCTGCACCGAATACACCCAGACCAAGACCGGCCACCATCCAAAGATCCATAAAGATATTTAAAATAGAAGAAAATATCAGAAGATCTAAAGGAATCTTTGATTCACCGATGGAAGTGAACATAGTGGAGAGAATATTGTACATAAACAGAAACGGGAATCCTATAAAATAGACACGCAGATACAGCACTGCTTCATTCAGTATATCCTCAGGTGTTTGCAAAAGACTCATCATCAAATGAGAAAAACAAAAGCCTAAGCCACCAAGGATTATGCTTAGAATCAAAAAGCTGATCAGTGATGTGGATATGATTGTTTTCATTTTACTATAATTTCTGGCACCGAAATAGCGGCTTACGAGTACACCGGCACCTACACCGGCTCCGAGTGCTACGCAAATGAAAACATTCGTAAGTGCTGCACAGGCACCAACAGCCGCAAGTGCAGAGGAACCGACAAACTGACCAACGATTATGGAATCGGCCATATTATAAACTTGTTGAAAAAAACTGCCGAGAATCATCGGCATTGCAAAAATAGTCAGCGCCTTAAGGGGCGCATCTGTAATTAAATATTCATCTTTTGACATTATCATACTACCTCTGAGATTTAATTAAGTAGTTTTATTCTTTTTATTTTATAGTTCTTAATTTTTATTTTTTGCATTGAAACAGTAAAATGTAATGATATCACCAGATTCTAATGTTGCGGTATATCCAGCTACAGCATCCTCAAACAAATCCTCTTCATCAACTTTGTCGTAGGAAATGATAGATGGAATCGTAACAACACCCTCCTGCCCTGCAAGATTAAACTGAATCTCGTCGTCATCTGCATAATAATTAAAGAAGCAGGAATCAAAAGAAATCCAGAAGTTATTAATACGTATATTGCCCATAATTCCGCGGTAATTGCGGAGTAAAGTATGGAATTCAGCGGTTTTAGCCATGAAATGTTCCTCCTGTTTATCGTGCCTGTGGCATAGTATTTATATTCTATCACGTTTCGACAATAATTGCTATTTTTAATATATGATGATAAGATAGATAGTAAGGTACAAAACAAATGTACTGGTTATCTATTTGAGAGGAGGTATACATGTGGATGAACAGAGAGGGTTGAGTAAATGTCTGCAAAGAGCAGGTCATATTTTGATTTTATTATGTGTTATTTTAGCAGGGAGCGTTTTTTTTACAAAGGATGTGAATGCGGCGTCATTTTCGAATACACAAAGAGAATATATTAACGTACTGTCAAAGCTGATGATGGAAGGAACGGTGACACAGAATATGGATGTTTACGGTTCTGTCAGTCAGGGATCTTCAGGAAGGGCGTGCCTTCGGGCGGCGGCGATTAATAACAGGGCGGCGATTATGGCGGAACGAATCGATTTCCTTGATTCGAACTGGTCCCAGTATTATGCGGTAGAAAAAGAAGGAAATGCAACGGTATTTAACAGTACGAAGCTTATCAGCAGGACAAAGTTTCAAAGACGATATAAAAAGATTATCAAAGGTCTGGATGAAGCGTTAGAGCCTGTAGAATCTTCTATGACACAGGCAGATAAGGCGATGGCGGTATATACGTATTTTGCGAAGAATACCATATACAGCGAATCTGCAGATGCGCATACAGGATATGATGTTCTGGTGAAGCACGTCGGGGTTTGTGATGGTCTTGCGAATGCGTATGCTCTTGCAATGAACACGCTTGGAATTCCCTGTGCGGTCGTAAGTAACTATTCGAAGAACCATTCCTGGAACGTTATAAAGTTGAATGGAAAGTGGTACTATGTAGATTTGACGAATGGAGTTGGAACGGGAAAGCATGAAGGTGCTGTAGTCAGTTATGAAAGTTTTCTTGTTGGAAAGAAAGGGTTTTTAAAGACACATCCGGGATACAAGGCGAAAGATTTATATGGTCAGGGTAATTCGAATGATTTGAATATGAGGGGTATTCCGATTTCTAATTCGGATTATATAAAAGATAATAAAGAAATAAAGAATGCACTGAAGGCAAGAACATGTACATTTTACAGAAAAGGTTTCTGGTACTGGATTTCTCAGGATAATTCTTTGAAGTGTTCTACTCTTCAGGGAAAGAAAACAAAAACGGTATACATTCCTTCCTACGGTAGATATATTGGATGGATTGAATTATATAATAATTACATTATATTCTCAATGGATTCGGGCATCTACAAGATGGGCTTTGTTAAGAGAAATCCTGTTTTGCTGAGAAAAGTAGATGAGAGAGAAGACAGTTCAGAAGTTTCAGATCCGTTATGGAAGCTTATATATATTGGACGTTTTACAGTAAATAAACGGGGATATCTTTCTTATTATATCTCGGATTTTCATGGAGTGAGAAAGGGACATTTAAAAGTTTATCTTGGAAAGCAAATAAGAATAGGAAAGCTTACGAAACGGGGAAGGAAGCGCCTTTCTATGCAGGCTGGACAGGTAAGACAGATGACACCAAGCCATATGCATGACCGGGCAGCAAGAACTTCCGGATGGACAAGTGGGAATTCTTCGGTTGTAAGTATCAATAATACCGGATATATGATAGCGAGAAAGGCTGGAGAAACGTATATTTCTGTAAGAATTAACGGAAAGCGCCAGAGGTTTAAAGTAAAGGTTTCGGGATATACTATTACGTATCGGAATGCGGGAGTGAATTCTTCGAAAAATAAGGTGCGGGCTTCTGGTAAAAGTGATATTTTATTAAAAGAACCGACAAGGAGAGGATATTATTTCCGAGGATGGTATGATAAAGAAGGGAATCAGATTAAAGTAATTCCAAAGGGGAATGAAAAGAATATTACAGTATATGCCCGATGGGATAAAATCACTTCAGTGAAATAAGCAGCAAAAAGATTCTTAGAGGCATAAAAATGTACTTTCGGAGTCTTTCTTGCACTTGCTTTTGTGGCTGATTTTCCGCCAGTCGCACCCGAATTTCATCAACGTACGCACCGCGTACGCCTCAAAAATTTAGGCACAACTGACAAAAAATCTTCTCACGAAATCAAGCACAAAAAGATTCTGAGAGTACATAAAAGAGACAGGAGGCACAGATAAGATGGCAGAAAGAGAAACAGAAAGAACGGTTAAAAAAAGAGCGGAAAGTGATCCGGCATACCAGTGGAATATTCAGGATTTATATGCATCAGATGAGGTATGGGAAAAGGATTATGAAGCGCTTGCAGAGCAGGCGAAGGAGCTTGCGGCATATGAAGGAAGACTGAAAGAAGGTTCTGAAGTTTTTGTAGAGTATATGCGTAAAAAAGAAGAAGTCATGAAGAAGTTTGAAGCCATATATGTTTATGCCAATCAGCGATATCATGAAGATACGGGGAATAGTTTTTATCAGGGGCTTGCAGGAAAGGCGCAGGCATTATCTTTACAGCTTGACAGTGCAGTTGTATTTGAAGAGCCGGAACTTTTAGCAATAGGCGAGGACACGATAGAACTGTGGTTTTCACAGAATCCGGATATGGAATTATACAGAAGATATTTTTATGAATTATTCCGTCAGCAGGAGCATGTTCTTTCCAAAGAAGAAGAGGCGATTCTTGCTGATGTATCCGATATGTCTGCTGATGTGTCGAATATTTTTTCTATGTTTAATAATGCAGATATTCGATTCCCGTCAATTGAGGGAAAAGAAGGCGAGAAGATTCCGGTAAGTCATGGAAGATATACTCTTCTTTTAGAGAATAGAGATGTGAATATTCGAAAAAATGCATTTGAGTCGGTCTACTCACAGTATGGACAGTACAGGAATACGTTAGCGGCACTGTATGTGGCTAATCTCAAGAATACAGCGTTTTTTGCAAAGAGAAGACATTATAATTCCTCCTTAGAGATGGCATTAGATGGAGGAGAGATTCCAGTATCTGTGTATACAAACCTGATCGATACAGTACATGAGCATATGGATCTCATGCATCGTTATGTTGCACTCCGCAAAAAGGCATTAAAAGTGTCGGAGCTTCACATGTACGATCTGTATGCGCCGATGGTTGAAGAGTTTGAGATGAAAGTCCCGTTTGCACAAGCAAAAGAAATCGTAAAAAAGGGGCTTGCACCATTAGGGGAAGCATACGGGAAGGTTCTCTCCGATGGAATGGAGAATGGCTGGATTGATGTATATGAGAATGAGGGAAAGCGCAGCGGTGCGTATTCCTGGGGAGCATATGGATGCCATCCATTTGTGCTGATGAATTATCAGGACAATTTAAATAATGTATTTACATTAGCGCACGAGATGGGACATTCCATGCATTCTTATTATTCAGATAAGAATCAGCCATATATTTATGCGGGATATCGTATTTTTGTTGCAGAAGTAGCTTCAACATGTAATGAGGCTCTGTTAATGGAATATTTATTAAAGAATACGGAAGATACAAAAGAAAAAATGTATCTTATTAATTATTTTTTAGAACAGTTTAAAGGAACACTGTACCGCCAGACTATGTTTGCGGAGTTTGAGAAGATTACACATGAGATGGCAGCGAAAAAGGAACCTCTTACGGCAGAAGTATTATGTGACATTTATTATAAGCTGAATCAGCAGTATTTTGGAGAAGATATTGTTATTGATAAAGAAATCGCATTAGAATGGGCGAGAATCCCACATTTCTATACACCATTTTATGTATATCAGTATGCGACAGGTTATTCTGCAGCGATTGCTATTAGTAGAAAGATTTTAAGTGGGGATGAAAAGGCGAAAGAAGGATATTTTAAGTTCCTGAGTGGTGGAAGTTCCATGAATCCGATTGATCTGCTGCGCCTTTGTGATGTTGATATGGCAACGAAAGAGCCAGTAGAATCTGCATTAAAGCTGTTTGGTGAACTGCTTGATGAGATGGAAGAGATTTTAAAAACACAATAAAGTATTGGGAGAATGAATTTATGTATGAATTTACGTTATTAAAAAGTATGTTTTTTGAATTAGATAAATATAAAATCGAGGGTGTTACACAGACACAGGAAGGACAGAGAACATTTCACCGGCTGGAAGTCTCTTATGACAGTGTGCCGGAAGTAACATCTATTACTGCAGAAGAACGTATTTTGCCGTATGTAGACAGATATTATCTGTTTATTAATGATGAGAGAGTAGAGACAGATATTCGCGACCCGAAAATAAAGCAGGTTATTTATGAATTTTATAAGCAGTACCATCCAGAGTATTTAAAAGAAGATTTGCCGGATGATATGACAGATGTGGATATTTTAGAATGTTTTGATGTATTTAAGATGCCGGATTACCGGCCGGAACATGCATTTCCTGGACTGGTAACCTTAGAAGACCTTAAGAATGGTAATGTTCATGATGAAAATAAACCAAAGTTTGCATTTCCGGGTCTGGAGTTGTATTCTAAGGGGGATGCATTAGATGAGGATAAACCAATGGTAGCATCTTTTAAAGGATACACGTCATTTGATGGAGATCGTGAACAGGCGAAAGATAAGATAGAACAGTTAAAGAGTCAGTTCGCTTCTCAGATTGATGCATTAAATGTAGATGAGATCTTGAAAAACTGTTCTGAGAATCAGGAGGAATAGAAAATGTACAGAGAAGTATCAAAGTTGATTTTATATCGTGATTTAGGAGAAGACAGTATTCTTTTAAAGCTCGCGGATATTTTTAAGAGATTTGACAGCTGCCATTACAGAGCAGATGAGCTGATTACCGATATTTATAAAGAGATGAAGGCATTGCTTGATCTGGCAACTACATACGGTTTTGATAAAAACTTATGGCATAATTATCTTACATTTGTACTTGTGACGAATGAGAATTCTTTTAGTATGACAAGTGAAAAAGTGGGGGCGAATAACGGAACAGTAAATCATTTTGCAAAGAATGATTTTCAGGTATTTATGAACCTGTTTCACTATGATTTCAGAGCAATCGAGGAGACACTGGGAATCGATTGTTTCCGTACGATCTTAGACTATAAGGCAATCGGCAAGACAGAGCGTATGTATAATAAGAACGTAAGTGAAAAGGTGCGTGCATTGTCAGATGAACTTGCAGCAGCAGAAGATGTGGATACTTTTTTTGATGCAGTTGTGAAGTTTTATAAAGATTATGGAGTAGGAATGTTTGGTCTTAACAAAGCGTTCCGTATTGTAGAGAATAACGGAAAGCCAGACTTTGTTCCAATTAACAATTTAGATAAGGTTGTATTAGATGATCTGACAGGATATGAGATTCAGAAGAAGAAGCTGGTAGATAATACAGAAGCTTTTGTTCAGGGAAAAGTAGCAAATAACTGTTTACTTTACGGTGATGCCGGAACCGGTAAGTCTACAAGTATCAAGGCAATCTTAAACCAGTATTATGGCGATGGCCTTCGTATGATTGAAATTTATAAACATCAGTTTAAATATCTTTCTGCGATCATCAGCCATATCAAGAATCGAAATTATCGATTTATTATTTACATGGATGATCTTTCCTTCGAGGAATTTGAGATTGAATACAAATATCTGAAGGCTGTTATTGAAGGTGGAATGGAAACGAAACCGGATAATGTTTTAATCTATGCAACATCGAACCGCCGCCATCTGATTCGTGAGACATGGTCAGATCGTTCTGATAAGGATGAAGAACTGCATCGCTCCGATACAGTACAGGAAAAGCTGTCTTTAGCAGCACGTTTTGGTGTAAGTATCAATTACTCCAAGCCAACACAGCAGGAGTATTTCCAGATTGTAACCAATTTGGCAAAGAAATATCCGGAAATTACAATGAGCGACAAGGAATTATGTGCGGAAGCAAACAAGTGGGAACTTTCTCATGGAGGAATTTCCGGACGTACTGCACAGCAGTTCATTAACTACATAGCCGGAAAGTCTGATAAATAAATACAAATGGACACAAAAAGAACCCTCGGGGAAAGGGTTCTTTTTGTGCCTCTTAGAGGCATTCATTAAAAGGAGGAAGCCCATATAATTCTTCTATACGGGCTTCAAAATATGAAAAAAATCTTTAGCCACAAGAAATAGAGGGATTTCTTTGTTGCTGTCTATACTATAAAGAAAAAATATGTCCGTTTTTTGACGAAAATTTGAACAAAAGGTGAAACACATCGAAAAATATAGATACTAAAGAATGAGAATAATGAGAAAATAGGAAAAAATTATTTTGTAAAGTGTTCAAAATAGCTCGAAAACTCGAAAACAGGAGGAGATATCATGGGTGTTGTAATTGGAAAAATGGATGGGCAGGTAGAAAAAATTTTTTTGGGGAATAATTTAACAAGAAGTACAAAAAACTATGCTAAAATCTTGAAAGACAAAGACTTGTCAGAAGAAGAAAAAAAGCGTATTCTGGCAGCAGAGAAGAAAAAGCAGGAAGACGATATTATTTTGTAGGAGATTTTTATGAAGATTTCAGTGGCAATGGCATATTATAATGGTGGGATGTATATAGAAGAACAGATGGATACGATTTTGACACAGCTTAGTGAACAGGATGAAGTTATCGTATCTGTTGATGGAGCAAGTGATGGTTCAAAGCCTTTGCTCCTTAAGATGGCAGAAGAGGACAAGCGGATTCATGTTATAAAGGGACCGGGCAAGGGCGTTGTAAAGAACTTTGAGAATGCGATTCGTCATTGTAGTGGAGAGATTATTTATTTATCTGATCAGGACGATATATGGAAGCCAGATAAGGTAAAGAAGGTAAATGAAGCTTTTTTGAATCCAAAGGTGAAGGCAGTTCTTCATGATGCGCAGATTGTGGATGAGTGCGGTAATCCAACCGGTGCAGAAGGCCTTTTTGCGAACAGAGGAAGCAGGAAGGGAATACTTAAAAATCTTATAAAGAACAGTTATGTCGGATGCTGCATGGCATTTCGCAGGGAGCTGATCCCTGTAATCTGTCCGATACCAAAAGAAATGTACATGCATGATTATTGGATCGGAACTGCTGCGGAGTATATGGGTGAGGTCTGTTTTATAAAGGAACCGTTGATCGATTATCGAAGACATTCTTCGAATGTAACACAGATGACCCATGGAAGTATGAGTTTTATGATAAAGAAAAGAATAGATATCGTGCGATGTCTGGGGCTTTTGAAAAGGCGTGTGAAAGAGTCTGGTGAAGAGATAGAGAAGGTGAATGGATAGAAGATGGTGAAGAAGAAAGAAGAACAAACGACAGGTAAGAATATAGGTAAAAATATGTGCAAGATAGAGCAGAAGCTGCAGAGAAAGCATCTGATAGCCCTTTCTTTTTTCCTTCCGCTTCTTGTTATGACAGGCTGTTGTATTGTATTTGGTGTACAGCCATTTGGAGATAATTCGCTGTTGATCATTGACGGGCTTCACCAGTATATGCCGTTTTATTCTGTGTTGTATGATAAATTAAAAGGTGGGGAAACCCTTTTTTACAGTTTCCGTTCCGGACTGGGAATTAATTTTTTGTCGTTATTTTCCTACTATTTGTCCAGTCCATTTAACTTATTGATTTTATTTTTTAAGAAAAGTCAATTAAATATGGCAGTGAGTATGATCATTGTTTTGAAGATCGCATGCAGTGGAATGACTGCGGGTATTTATTTTTCTTCAAAGAGTAAAAAGCAGGGATTTTCCATAGTGATGATTTCGATGGCATATGCTCTTTCAAGTTATATGGTTGGCTATTGCTGGAATGTAATGTGGCTGGATGCCATAATGATATTCCCGATCATTATGATGGGATTGGAGCGGCTCATAGAAAAAAAGGATGGCAGACTGTATTGCATCGCACTGTTTTATGCGCTGTACTGTAATTATTATATCGCCTTTATGATCTGTATTTTTGCAGTGATATGGTATCTTCTCTATTCTTTTAAAAGTATAAAACAGTTTTTCTTCCGAGGGATAGCTTTTGCATTTTATTCTTTTCTGGCGGCAGGCATGGCAGCTATTTTACTCATACCTGCTTATATGGGAATCAAACAGACTGCATCAGGAGAGACAATGCAGCTTCCGGAACATAGCTTTCTGACTAGTGTAGCGGACTTGCTTAATCGGCAGTTTGCTTTGTGGAGTCCGATCAGCCATGACAACTTTGATGGGAATGCCAATCTGTATATTGGAATTTTTTCCGTTCTTGCGGTTGGGCTGTATGTATTAAACGGAGAGATCAAAGTCAGTGAAAAGATTAAAAAAGTACTATTAATCGGTCTTTTTTATCTGAGCTTCAGCGAAATGATTCTCAATTTTATCTGGCATGGTTTTCATGATCAGTATGGAATACCGAATCGTTTTTCTTTCTTATTCGGTTTTGTTCTTCTGTATATGCTATGGGAAGTATTTGAGCATTTAGAAGGAGTAAAAGGCTGGCATGCCGCATTTGCCTGTATGGCGGGAGTTGCACTGATGGCTTATGCGAAGTTAAAAGGAACGCAGGTATTAGAAGATAATGTCTATGGTGTGGCAGGAATGCTCTTACTCCTTTATGGGATGTTGTTATTCTTTTATACGCTGTCATGTAAAAGAAAGTATATATACAAGTTTATTTTCTGTGTAGTGGCAGTGATTGAAATTATAGTAACTGCTTTTATGGGATTTAATGAGAACGGACAGATTTCTGTTTCAAAGTTTTTCTATGGAACAGAAGATATGGAAAAAGCAACGGAATCATTAAAGGATGGAACCTTTTACAGAAGTGAGCTTGCCAGTGCGCTTATGGTAGATGAGAATGCCTGGTATCCGATAAACAGTGTGGGGCTGTTCGATTCTACAGCAACAGACCGCATGGTAACTATAATGGATAATCTGGGATTTTACACCGGATGTAATGAGTATCTTTATAAAGGAGCGACACCGGTAACGAACTTCCTTCTGAATGTAAAATACCTGTATTACCATCAGGAAGACAGCCTGCAGACAGATTTTCAATATGTAAAGTCAGAAGGTTCTTTTGATATTTATGAGAATCCGGCAAAGGGAATGTCCATTGGATATCTCATGAATCGTTCTGTAAAAGACTGGTATTATGACAGTGCCTATCCTTTCCGGGTACAAAATGATCTCGGTGAGCAGGCATTTGGGGTATCAGAGTTGTTCCATAATATCAGGATTTCAGACCCGGAAACGAACGGCTGTACAGCATCAAGGACAAATGATGGAGAGTACTATTTTGAATATAAGGATTCCCGTCCGGATAACATGACATTTACGATTCCAATAACAAAAAATGTAGAGAATCTATATCTTTTCTATGATGGTACGCAGGTAGAGAATGCACAGATTAGCGTAGACGGGGTGAATGTAAAGTCCGGAGATATTGATGGCTATATGCTTCCGATTGGTAAAGCAGCCGCAGGTTCCGAGGTGAAAGTAACCTTTGAATTAAAAGGGGAGACAGAAGATGGCTATGTAAGACTTTCGGCGGCTGATTTTGATCAACAGGCATATGGTGACCTGAAAAAGATTGTTGCAACAAGAGCATTTTCTGTAGATCGTTATTCAGACCGATTGATAGAGGGAAGTGTCAATGCCGCGCAGGATCAGACTTTATTTTTCTCTATTCCATATGACAAAGGATGGAAAGTTACCATAGATGGAAAGGAAGCAAAAACACATAAGATTGGAGATGCTTTTCTTGGAGTAAATATTTCTTCCGGAAAACATAAAGTATCTTTAAAATATACTCCGCCGGGATTTACCGTCGGATGGAAGATAACTGTTTTATCAGCAGCTATTTTCCTGATTCTTTGTAAGATAATACATTCTCGGAAGCTTCGTCAGCTTCATGGCAAGTGATTTTGTAAGAAGATTTTGAATGTACAGGATATGCACTCTCGGAACTTTTGATACTTCATCTTGTGAGAAGACTCTGAGAGTACATTGATATAAAAAGGAGGCTTAATTATGTTTAAAAAGAAACTAGTTGCTTTATCAGCGATTATGATAGCAGGACTTATGACATTTCAGGCAAATGTATCCGCAGATGCGGTAGAAGAGAAACCATATTTGTCATTGGGCGCAGATCTTAGTGCCAGTCAGAAGAGTAAAGTACTCGAACTTCTTGGAGTAAAAGAAAATGAGCTGGACCAGTATAAAGTAGTGAAGGTTACGAATAAAGATGAGCATAAGTATCTGGATGATTATCTGGATTCTTCAGTAATCGGTACTCATGCCTTATCTTCTGTTCTTATAGAGAAAAGAGATAAGGGCGAGGGAATTGATGTTACAACAAAGAACATTACGTACTGTACCGCAGGAATGTATGAGAATGCATTAACAACTGCCGGAGTGACCGATGCGAATGTAACTGTAGCCGGACCATTTAATATTACAGGTACGGCAGCATTGGTTGGTGCGATGAATGCATATGAAGATATGACAGGAGAGAATATTTCAAGTGAGAGTAAAGATGCAGCAACGAATGAGCTGGTCGTTACAAGTAAGCTGGCAGACCAGTTGAATGATTCTGAGAAAGCAGAGCAGTTTTTAGCATTGATTAAAGAGAAGGTTCTTTCCGATGATGCAAAAACAAAAGAGGATATTAATACAATTATTGATGAATGTAGTAAAGATCTTGATGTAAACATTACAGATGATCAGCGTGAACAGATTGCTGAATTGATGCAGAAGATTAATAAGCTTGATTTAAATGTAAATGACTTAAAAGAACAGGCAAGCAAGATTTACGATAAACTCAGTGAAATGGATATTGATGCGCAGGGTATCTTTGCCAAAATAAAGACGGTATTATCGTCTATTTTTGCAGCGTTGAGTGGCTTACTGCAATAGGTTTACAGGAAGCTATAGAGCCGTACAGCATATAGAAGAATTGCGCCGGGAATTCCAAACAAGGTACAGACGGTACCGGTTATGGGATTAATTCCTACGCCGGTAACGATGTCTCTTGCGGCACAAAAAAAGTTAAAAAAGTAAATGAATCCAAGGCCGGCAGTGCTTCTACCGATAACGAAGAGAAGCGCTGACGGTCTTTTTTTTATGTATGCGATAAAATATCCGGCAAAGCAGGCGACACAAAAGATGAGAAGAATTTGATTCTGGGACATAGTATACCTCCAAAAAGGTTGTTTTTAGATTGTATGAAGAAAAAGCGGAAAATATGAGAGAAGATAAATGAAGTTGATGGAAAATAAAATAAAAAAAGTAAAAATAGTAAAAAACAGGTAGACAAAATACTTGCGATGTGATATATTGATTTTGGAATAACTGTTATATATTTACATAATATAAATGGGAGCAGAGTGCTTCCGGAAGATTACATAGGAATGTAGGAGGTGTTATAGTATGCGTTTTTCAGATATTCATATGATTATGATCGGAGAGGAAGGGGAATATGGGAGAAGATTGGTAAGATATCTGGAGACACACCTTTCTACTGCGATACGGGTATATCATTTTACAACAACAGAAAGTTTTTTAGCTTTTAAGGAGCGGGCAGACATTTATCTTTTAGATGAAGCTTTTTTTCAGAGGCTTTCCGAGGAGAAGCAGAATGTTTTGCTAAGAGAGAAGCGGCTGATTTTGCTGACTGCACAGGAAGAGGAAGGCACCTTTTGCAAGTATCATAATCCGAAGGAACTGTTAGACAGACTGAGACGGTTTTCAGATGAGATGGAAGATCTAGCTAGTAGAGAAGGCAGAAGAGAAGAAGAAAGAGTGGAAGGGAGAGAGGAGGGAAGAGAGACTGCAAGAACAAGATTAACCATGATATATTCTCCGGTTTATGAAGAGAAACTTAAGGAGATTGCGCGGTCTTTTATGAAGGAAGGAGATGTATATATCGGTGCGGAAGACCTGGGATATAAGGAGAATATTTCAGCATATGGGCAGGGAAGTGATATGGGAGATCTGTGTTACTATATTCATCTGCGTGAAGAACATGTCATGGATATGATGCGGGACATGCTGGTAAGAGAAGAGGATATCGAAGTGTTACATCCTCCGGATATGTATTTTTATTTACGGGAACTGACGAAGGAAGATTATATATGGTTTTTTGACAAGGTAAGGAAGGAGGGGACATACAGGGAAGTGTTTTGGGGAGCCGGAATGGGCTTTGTATCAGACCTGGATATACTGCGCTGTTTTGACAGGATTATTTTGTTGGATTCGAGAGAGAATATACGTCTGAATCTCTTCTGTGACCGCTTAGAAAAAGTGCTGAATCTCAGAAGTTTTCATCAGGGGGCAGCAGAGCAGAAGGAGCAGTGTCAGGAGTCTTTTCACCAGAATACTTTGTGGCAGGAACCTGTGGATTCTCGTAGGGAAGCTCCTGGTCAGGAATCATGGAAACGTGTATACAGGGAGGATATTTTGAATGGAACTGCCTGGTAGGAGAGAACTTCGGGAACAGATTTTACATCAGATGGATGGAAGAACGTCTTATGTCAGTGATGCAGATGTGTATAGAGAGATCGATAAGGCTATTTTGCGTTCAGGACATAGTGGATATGGAACACTTTCGGAGAAGGAAGAGCTAAGAAAGCAGATGTTTTCCTCCATCCGGGGTTTTGATGTTCTTGAGAAGTATTTAGAAGACAGCAGTATCAGTGAAATTATGGTTATAGGAGCTTCTCACATTTTTGTGGAGCAGAATGGCAGGGTAAGAAGAACAGGAGACCATTTTTTTGAAGAAGCCGATGTATATCGACTGATTGAGCAGATTGTAGCGCCAACAAACAGGATGGTGAATGAAGCTTCTCCTATTGTGGACAGCCGCCTTCCGGACGGTTCAAGAGTACATATCGTATTACCGCCCATATCTTTGGAGGGTCCGGTTATCACTATTCGAAAGTTTTTAAAGGGAGGAATGACCATTGCAAGATTACTCGCTTTTGGAGAATTTCCCGAAGCGCTTACAGGGATACTTTCTGCTTTGGTGAAGGGAAAGTACAATATTTTGATCAGTGGGGCGACAAACTCAGGGAAGTCTTCGCTCTTGAACGCACTTGCAGAATATATAGGACAGGAGGAACGAGTGATCACAATAGAAGATTCAGCGGAACTCCAATTGTTTCATGTTGATAATCTTGTGCGGTTAGAGACAAGGAATGCAAATGTGGAGGGAGCGAATGAGATTACGATGCAGGATCTGATCAAGGCTTCTTTGCGAATGCGTCCGGACCGAATTATTGTCGGTGAAGTTCGCGGTGCGGAAGCGATGTCGATGCTTCAGGCGTTATCTACAGGGCACAGTGGATCGTTTTCTTCGATTCATGCGAATTCCTGCCGGGATGCGCTCCGGCGTCTTGAAACGATGGTCCTTATGGGAATGGATATGCCGCTTGGAGCAATTCAGGGTTTGATTGCTTCTTCTGTAGATATTCTTATACATTTGGGAAGATGCCTGAACGGAGAGAGAAAGATATTAGAGATAAGTGAGATTAAAGATTACAGCCGGACAGAGTATGAAACGCATACATTGTTTCAGTATGATAAAGATCATGGATTAGAGATTCGGGAAGATCTGTTCCATGTAGAGAAGCTTAAAGATTATGGACAGTATGAGAAGTATTGTGAGGCGGTGAAGTTGTTTCGTGAAGGAAGGGCAGAACAGAAGAAGGAGAAAGCGTAATCTCAGCAGTATAACTTCAGACAGAATCAATCTGGATAAGTGCAAGGAGAATGTAATCTTTTTTCTGGCAGGAGAGCTGGGATTATTGTTGCTGAATATATTGTGCTATGGAGATATGTACTGGATGATTCCGGAACAGGTATTAATGGTTCCCTGTTTTAAGATAATGAAAGAAAGGAAGAAAAAGAAGGAACAGCAGCTATATCAGAAAGGGTTTCAAGATCTGCTGCAGTCACTGCTGACTTCTCTTCAGGCAGGATATTCTCTTAATAATTCCTGCAGGATCGCACTAAGAGAGCTGGAAAGTCTATATGAATGGGAGCAGAATCCGATGCTTGGGCAGATGAGAAGAATCGTGCAGGGAATTGATCTGCATATTGCGTTAGAACAGCTTTTTATGGATTTTGCGAAGCGTACGAATCTGGAGGAAGCGAGACAGTTTGCGGTTGTGATAGAGATTGTGCAAAGTACAGGTGGGAACGTAGTGGAGATTTTGAAAAGGACAATGCAGCACTTGAAGTATAAGATGGATACGGAAGAAGAGATTCGGGTTCTTCTTAGCGGAAAGCTTTTTGAGAAGAATATTATGTTGTCTATGCCGTTTTTCATTTTGGTATATCTTCGCTTGGCAAACCCGGAATATGTTGCCTGTTTTTATAAATCCGTTGCGGGACATCTGATTATGTCAGCGATGATTGGTATTACAGTAGCATGCTTTTTCTGGTCAGATAAAATTATGGATATTCAATTTTAAGATAGTATACAGGAGTTTCAGAATCCTTTGTTTTGGTTTTCACAGATAAGGAAGAATCACCAAAATATAATCAGCATCAGTGGAGGCGGAAATCTTTATGTCAGAACGATTTTTATATACTATTTGGAACAGGCTTCCTTTTCGTTTTAGACAGCGCCTGAAGCAGAATGTAAAAAGAAATATGCAGGAACAATATGCAGAGTCAGAACAGGAATTATATAAAAGGACAGAGCAGTTTCTTTTAAAACAGGGAAAGATTATACTTACAGAAGTTATGATTGGAGGGCTGTTGTTAGCGGTTGTTCTTGCCTGGCATATTTTCAAGCCGGATTATATTTTGCTAAAGCGCAATCCCTTTGGACAGGGGACAAAGCAAGTCCAGATTTCTTTACAAAAAGGTAATAAGAAAAAACAGATACAATATAAGTTAGAGGAACAGAAGATTTCATTAAAAGAACGACAAAAAGTATATCAAGCTTTTTTTAAACAACTAAAAAAGGAGATGAGGGGAAGGAATCCTTCTTTGTATAAAGTAAGTGAAGCTTTGAATCTCCCGGAGAGTATTGCGGGATATCCGTTTGAAATTACGTATGAATTGCCGGAAGACGGCTCCGTTCATTTAGACGGAACGTTAAGTGAGGAAGTACAGACACCGTTACATAAAGGAGAACGTTATAGCAGATATATTATAGTGACAGCGCATTACCGAGAGTATAAGGAGAAGAGAAAGTATAAGATTTCTATTGTTCCAAAAGAAGCTTCTTCTAGGAAGAGTGCGTTTTACCAGGTGCAGAAGTATTTGAAAAGAACAGAGAAAGCAAGCCGTCATGAGTCAGATGTTAAAATAGTATCGTCTTATGGAGAAGCCAAGATCAGGGCGGGACAGCAGGAAGCAGGAGGAAGAGGAGCTGCAGTTTTATTTCTTGTGACGTGTCTATGTATACCTGTACATAATTATTTGAAACTAAAGGAAGAGGGCGAGAGACACCGTAAAGAAGCAGAGAAAGATTTTCCTGTGATTGTTCACCTTCTGACATTGTATATGGGAGCGGGTTTATCTTTTCTTTCTGCAGTGCGAAGAATTGGTTTTCATTATCAAGAACAGAAGGAAGCCGATGCGAAACAGAAAAAGTATGCGTTTGAGAGGGTGCTGCTTATGGAACAACAGATGAATAACGGAATGAGCCAAAAAGAAGCATGTCAGAATTGGGGAATGCAGTTTCATTCAGAAGCTTACCAAAAGCTGGCGCTGATTCTGGTACAAAGTTTTACAAAGGGTTCTAAAGAAGCATCAACGATGATGGAGGCAGAAGAACGGGAAGCATTTCAAAGACGGGTGGAGAGAGCAAGGCAGGAAGGAGAGGAGGCCGCAACTCGATTACTTTTTCCGATGATCGTATTACTGTGTCAGGTAATATTACTTGTAATGTATCCGGCGTTGATTCGGTTTCAGGGATTTTAGATTTTCAAAAAGATAGGAGGAGTAGCTATGTGTTTTTCAGTAGTAAAAAGAAGATTTACAAAGCGATGCGAGAAAAAGGATGTGCCGGCAGGTAGAAATCGACTGAGGATGATTCTGGCTTCCCAGGATGGAATGGGAGTGGTGGAAGTTATATTAATTATCGTTGTCCTTATCGGTCTCGTCATTATTTTTCAGACGAATATTAAAGGAGTGGTAGCATCCATTTTCTCCACAATACAGAAAAATGCAGGCTCTGTTCGGTAGACATTTGTCTGGGCAATTAAGATATAGCAGCAAGAAGATTACAGTGATATTTGAGGAAAAGGGACAGATAACAGTTTTTTTATCTCTCCTGCTGATTGTTCTTATAGGATTTAGTTTTGTTGTTGTAGAAGGGGTATCCAGTTATAGTGCAAGTGCACTGGGGGAAGACGCGGTAAAGAATGCCGGAGAGAATATTCTTGCGAATTATGACAGAGAACTCTTTAATAAATATCATATATTTTTTCTTGATCCACGAGAGAAAAATTATATTCTATCTGATGGGAAGGCAGATATGGACCAGTATTTTTCAGGGAATTCATTTTTTAATGTCTTCTGTAATTCTCTTAAGATGACAGAAGAAGTGACAGCAGTAGAAGAAGATGGACTTTATCTTAAACATGAGATTCGGGAATGGATGAAGTACCGTCAGGAAGAGAAGGTGAAGGATACATTAAAGCAGCTCATAAATAATGTAAAAAAGAACAATGTAGATAGAAAAGAATATCAAAATGAAGCGGAGGAAGAGACAGGTAACATTGAGCAAAGTGAGGAAAATAAAGTAGAAGATACAGCAGAGGAAGAAACAGTGAGCCAGGAAGTACAGAAAGAACGTACAACGTGGAAGGAGATTAAGGAAGCGTTACAGCTTCTGACAAAGACAGGAATTTTATTTTATGTTTCCGATCATCCAGAACAGCTTTCCCGAAAAAGTATTCCAGAGGAGAATCTGCCATCAAGAGCGAAAAAAAGAGAACAAGAAGAACACAAAGTTGAGGAATTTTTGTTTTCCGGATCAGGATTAAAGGGGATAAAAAGTATGCTTTCTGTGGATTTCTCCATCAATACGAACAGTACATTGTGGACAAAAGAGAACTATATTGTTCCATATATAGAAGAATGTTTTTTAGATTACAGTGAGGAAGGAAGAGAAGGAAAAGAAGAAAAAGAAGAAAAGAACGATGTGCAGGAACAGGTTCTGGCATATGAAAAAGAATATCTAATCAAAGGACAGCCCTCCGATCTGGATAATCTTAAAAGAGTGGCGAATGATATTCTTTTGTTACGATTTATAAATAATTACATTTTTACAGGCAGGGATGCGGAAATACAGTCCCAGGTGAATCTAATGGCTTCGGCACTAACCGGTGTTGTGGGAATACCACAGACCGCAAAGGCAGTGCAGATGATGTTGAGAGCGGTTTTAAGCTATGGGGAATCTCTTCTGGAGCTGCACACATTATTTGAAGGAGGGGAGATTTCATTAACAAAGGACAGAGGAAACTGGAATCTGGAACTGAAAACAATGGTAAAGCAGTTAAAGGAAAAGAAGACCGTAAAAAAAGGAAAACACAATATATCATATAAGGATTATCTGAAAGTCTTACTTTTTATGAAGGGAAATTCTACAATACTATGTTATCGCATGATGGATATTATGCAGGAAAACACAGCGTGTAAAGAAGCAGGTTTTTTAATGGAAAACTGTCTGTTCTCCTACAAATGGGAGGGAAGCCTTTCTTTTGGATCAATAAAAATGAAGTTTGAAAAGCAGGTTAGTTATTAGTGAAAATCGGGCAGATATTTTTTTAAGAGTATCTGCTCGAAGAGGGGGTGAAGCAGGGTGCTCTTTTTAAGACACATAATAAAAAACTCCTTTTTGGGTATGTGTAATGTTCTATGTTCGAAAAATAAATTAATAGGAAAAGAAAAGCCTCTCCAGGCACGAGTCGAAAGATGGATTTTACTTAAGAGAAACAGAGCATCCTGCTTTGGCTCCTCCAGAGCATCGATAACCGTAGAAACTTCATTAGTTTTTCCTGTTTTTATATGCGTATTATGTTGTTTTATGGCATTAGCGCAGATGGTTTTAATAGAAACAGAAGTACATTATGCAGCATCTCAGGCGGCAAAGGTATGCGCCCAGAAAGCAGTCGTACAGCAGCCACAGAATGCAAGAGGAGTGTTTTTTTCGATATATGAAGGCGGTTCCTTATGTGAGAATCTTATTGATGGCGGGAAGAGAGGAATTTCAATACATTCTACTTTATTAGAGAGAGAACAACTGCAGATAAAAGCGGCATATACATTAAAGGTTCCGGTACCCTTTTTTTCAGGATTGCGGTTTCGAAAAAAAACAACGGTAAAAAGAAGGATATTTTCAGGGTATGTAAAGCATTGGGGAGAATATGAGGAAGCCGGGGATAATCAGATTGTTTATGTTGCAGAAAATGGAGTAGTATACCATAAGGATTCTTCCTGCTCACATATCTGCTTAAAAATTACCGGCAGTGCAGCAATACAGGGAGTTCTTCACTCATCAAAATATGCTGCCTGTGAGAAGTGTATAAAGAAAGGGAAAAATCCATCGGCATTATTTGTAACGGCCTATGGGGACTGCTATCATTCTACACTGGGATGTAGTGGATTAAAAAGAACGATAAAAGCGGTAAAGTTAAAGGATGTCGGAAACATGCGGCCGTGTTCACGCTGTGCTTCTGGGAGGTAATTATGATAGGAATGAGAAAAATGGATAATCGGGGGATGATGACAGTAGAAGCAGCCTGCATTGTACCGATTATTTTGATGATAATCGTTATAGAAATATTCTTTGGTATTTTTCTAATTGATATATCGTCAGTAAAGAGCGAGACGATTCGACTAGCCGATGAGACGGCAGATGTATGGAAGACAGATGGGAATTTGATAGATGGAACGTATAAGCCACAGCAATTATTAAGTCGTAATAAAAATTTTCTTCGACATAATAATAGAGGTCAGCTTATCGGAAAGGCAAAAGCAAGGCTGACAAAAAGAATTTCAACACGTTTAAGTGGTACAACCCTGTGCAAAAACGGAGTGAGTTTTTCAGGAGATAAAGTATCAGCAAGTGCATCGATTCGGTTTTTGATTCCTGTGTGGGGGAGCAGGGAGTATACGGGAACAGCTGGATGGACATTTACATGCAAAGAAAAAGCAGTTATAAGCAATGAAGAGGAACTTCTTAGAAAACAGACAGCGAAGAAGTAAGAAGAAATAAAGAATCAAAGAAAGATTGCAATAAAGAAAGATTACAATACAGAAATAAAAATCAAAAACAATGCACAAACAGATAAAAAGACAAACAAAAATAGAAGAGGAGAGAGTGTGAGGGATTGTGGATATTGTAAAAGAAGGGACACATACCTATCTGTTAAGTGTAATTGAACATAAAGAAATATTAAATAAAGAAATACTAGATAACGAAATATCAGATAAAGAAGATGTCGGTTTTGAAATAAAACAGAACATGACTGATTGTGGGTTAGATTATTATTTATCTGTAGAATATGAAGTGTTGAAGCGTAATTCTCTAAGAATGCTGGTGCCGGTACAGCTTCGGGAAAAAGATGGAGAAAAAAGCCTGCTATTTGACATAACAGGAAGAAGATCATTAAAAATGCAGGAAAAAAATGAACCGTTATCACAGGATAAATGCAAAAGGATCCTGCAGAGTATAAGTGATTTAATACAGGAAATAGATGATTATATGTTGAACCTGAATTATGTGGAATTATCACCGGAATATATTTATGAAAGTGCAGACGGAACGATGCAGTGGATTTACAGTCCTAAAACATATAGGGAAAACCTCCAGGCCAGAATAGAAGCTTTCTTTGAATGGATGCTCATCCAGATAGATTATGAGGATGATAAAGCAGTGCGGTATATATATAAGGTGTATAATAAAGTTCGTAAATTGGGATTTTCAAAAGAATTATTGGAAAATTATCTGTGTACAGAAGAAAAAGAGGAAGAATATATAAAAAGAAATTCATACGAAGAATTTTTCAGGGAAGACTTAGCAGAGGAAAGAGTGAAAGAACCGGAAAGGGAATACTTTAAAGAAGCAGATCAACCTTCTGTTCAGAAAATAAATGCTAAAAAGCCATCGTATCAGAAGTTCATATATATAAGCTTGCTTAGCATTCTCGGAATTGCCAGTATCGCAGCAATTGTGTTTGAGAGTATTTGTATAGTTTCCGGAATCACAAAAGGGTTTACAGAAATTCTTCTCAGATATTGTATCGGGGGAATATTATTTATAGCAGCCTTTGTACTTGCAATATTAAAATGTTTTAGAGAACTTAGACGAATCAGAAAAGCGCCAGAGACATGTTTGGCTGATTATAATAAGAAAAATAGAGAAAATGATAATGCAGAGCAATACAATAGAAGAGGAAACAAAGATATGTCAGTAGTAAAAACAGAAGCGGAATGGGATATGAAAACAGATTGGAATACCGAGGGAGAAGGAACAACTATTTTGAGTTTAGAAAAAGAATCTTTTTATCCGATGCTTCGAGATATGGAAACCGGCATTGTTTCTATCATAAAAAGCTGTCCGTTTTACATTGGCAGTGCAGAAGGGGTAAATCAGTTAAAAATATCAGACAAAACAGTAAGCAGAGAACATGCAGTGATATTAGAAGCTTTTTACGAAAACGGGGGAGAAGGATATATTCTGCGAGATTTAGATTCAACAAATGGAACGTGGATAGACGGAAGGAAAATAAAAAAAGGCAGCCAGGAAAGATTACAAGAAGGAGCAACGGTGCGTTTTGCACAAAAAGAATATAGATTTCTGTTGGAACACACAACAATCCAGTAATATAGTATGCGGTCTCTTGCACTAAAATGCCATCCCTTATATAATGGGGATAATACGATAAAGAAAGGTAAGCAGGAGATTTTATGGAATTTACAGAAGCATTGCAGGAATTCTTATTTCACCAGGGATTTCAGAGAATAAAATATGATTCAAAGATTTTATGGGGAAAGGATACCAATGGAAAGTTATCGCTGCTTGAGATTGTTCCTCCGGTATTACCGGGACAGAAAAAGATGTCGTTAGAACAACGGGAAAGAGAAATGGCGGATATCGAACGTCAGATTATGATAAAGTACCAGAAAAAAGTAGAACATCTGCTATTGATACTGAGACAGGGAGCGCCGGATACAGAGGAAAGAAAAGAAGCAGAAAGTTATCCGGATGTATGGTTTTTTGACATAAAGGCAGGACAGCTCTATATTTATGAGTATCAAAAATCAGAATATTATAATCTGGAAAATGATCTAGAGCCATTTACGCAGAAATTTTTGCAAAAACAAGCCGCAGAAGAGAAAAAAGAACTTCATCAGATGTTAACACCAGTGAATACGATGCTTGTTCTTATCAACGTGTTTGTCTTTGTGGTATTGAGCTTTTTTGGAGATACAACAAATGCAGAATTTATGGCGACACATGGCGCGATGGATTGGGTAGATATTGTAGAAAAAGGACAATATTATCGCCTGTTCACATCAATGTTTCTCCACTTTGGAGCAGACCATCTTCTCCAGAATATGCTCATTTTATTATTAATTGGATGCAGATTAGAAAGAATCACCGGAAAGCTGGCATATTTTATTATATATATCGGAGCAGGATTAGCAGGAGCGGTAACCTCAGTAATTTTTACCTTGGGAGCCAGTCCAAACACAGTAGGAGCTGGAGCATCCGGAGCGATCTTTGGAGTTATGGGTGGACTGCTATTCTGTATCCTGGCAGATCTTATTCAGAAAAAGAGACACAGAGTAGAAGAAATCGGATTAACAGGAATGATCTTTATGGTATGTTCCGCATTATCCTATGGTTTCTTCTCTAATGGAGTTGATAATGCAGCTCATATAGGAGGACTTATAGGAGGATTTCTACTCACTATGTTAAGTAGACTATTATGTAAGAATAAATAGAGTTGGAATCGTACGAGACCGATTTAATCATATTGGAAATAATTAAAATTTGCAGAGCTGTGTTGATTTTTTTGATTGATTGAGTATAATAAAAGTAAGAACAGAAATGTTCTCGATGTAAGAGCATCGTTAAAAGTTGGGCTGCAGATGGAGCAGGATAAAATTCCATCTCATTAGATGTCTTAACTGGGCATCGAGCTTGGCAACTTGGATAAAGTTGTAGTCCACGTGGGGGACTTAATGATTTCCACGTCGTTATGGGTATCTTAACTGGGTACCGAGGCTGACAACCAGCAGAAAACTCTTTTACAAAAGTAATTCTCAGAAGAGTGTGGTTAAATGCCACACTCTTCTTTGCGTGTGAGGTATAAATGGCAACAAAGGTAGATAAGAAAAACGCAATACGACAAGGTATTATAAAGGCGGCAATTGTATATAGCCAGAGTTTAGCGGGTAAAACGTTTCTGTATGTATATGGAGATGAATATTTTGAAGTTTCTTTTCCGGTGGATCATTTTCTGCATTTAACAGGAGTGGAGACAAGACTTTCTGCAAAGGATTTTTATAGGAATGCAAAAAAGGCTATTCTTACAAATAATCAGTTCTATTTTGATGCAAGACATGTATATGCAAATGCCAAAAAGAAACTTCCATGTTTGAAGCGGTTGCCAGAATTAACAAATGAGATGGTTTGTGTTCTTAAGGATATGCAGACTATGACAATTACATATAAGCTCAGCGTTACAAATTTGGAATTTACATTAGGGCTGACAGAAAACATAGATAGAGGTGGAAACAAGATTAATGATTTTTTCTTGCCAATGTCTTTACGAGTTAAGGATTCATCTGTTGAAAAAAGTAACGATGGAGAAATCATAGATTTCATTTTTTCAAAGGACGCCAGTGTAGCGAAGTATGATGTTTTATTGGTTGAAGATAAGGATAAGAAAATTCCAGATTGCATAAAGCATTTGATTAGTAACAGCTTTTATAATGAAGCAAATGAATAATTACATATAGAACAATCAGAGCATCGGGGAACAGAATCCTTACAGCGATTGTAAGTGTTATTTATTGTGTTTCTGTGCTATCATTTACCCAGAAATGGATAGGAGGTATTCACATGAAACCAATTTTGAATATTGAAAATCTTACCAATGTTCTGGATAAGTTTCCGTCCAAGATGTCCGGCGGCCAGCGTCAGCATGTTGCGGCAGCAAGGACTCTGATCTTGCATACAAAATGTTGGCTGATACATCTTTAGCAGGTAGAAAAGAAAAGCTATAGTTCCATTCATTCAATCCGAGGAGTTCTTCACCCGGCATTTCAGTTGGCGGTGGATGATGACCTGATCAGGAAAAATCCATTTCAGTTTCAGCTAATGGAAGTGGTTGTGAATGACAGTGTGACAAGAGAGGTAATCAGCAGAGCAGAGGAACGTAAGTTTCTACGATTTGTGAAGGAAGATTCTCATTTTTGCAGGTATTATGAGGGAATCTACATATTATTTAAAACCGGTCTACGCATCTCGGAATTTTGTGGTTTGACGATTTCTATGTTATATATGCACCACTCTGTCATAGGGTTAGAGGCTGTTTTGCGACAGCCTCTGTTTTTCTTAATCCCCAAAAGAGATTCCAAGATGTTTTGCCTGAAGCACAATCTGATCATCTGGGGAGACATACTTTAACTTTCCAGCTGTTTTTTCCAGAGGAAGTGTAGTTACATCATACCCTTTCATGATAAGCAGTTTGCCGTAATCTTCTTTGGCAATCAGTTCTGCAGCTGCCACTCCGAGGCGGCTGGAGATAACGCGGTCAAATGGAACAGGGCTTCCGCCACGCTGTGTATGACCAGGAATCGTGACACGCACTTCCTGACCGGTTGCTTTTTCAATCTGTGAAGCAAGCTCATAACCAACGGTAGAATATTTACGCTTAGCAAGCTTTGCTTTGTACTGTTTCTTTGAAAGCTGGGCATCTTCTTTTGAGATCGCACCTTCTGCAACTGCCAGGATAGTGAACTGTTTTCCATGTTCATTACGGCGTTTAATAGCTTCAATGACGTGTCTAAGATCATAAGGAATTTCAGGGATGAGAATGATATCCGCTCCTCCGGCGATTCCGGCATGGAGGGTAACCCATCCTACTTTATGTCCCATCAGTTCTACAATAAATACACGATTGTGGGAAGCTGCAGTTGTATGAATACGGTCAATTGTCTGTGTAGCGATATCTACGGCACTCTGGAAACCGAAAGTCATATCTGTTCCCCAGAGGTCGTTATCAATTGTTTTTGGAAGGGAGACAATATTAAGGCCTTCTTCTCTTAAAAGGTTTGCTGTTTTCTGGCTGCCATTACCGCCGAGAATGACGAGGCAGTCTAAATCAAGGTAACGGTAAGTTGCCTTCATTGCTTCTACTTTATCAAGACCGTTTTCATCAGGAGTTCTCATTAACTTAAAAGGCTGTCTGGATGTACCGAGGATTGTACCACCGGTTGTCAGAATACCTGAAAAATCCTGAGAAGTCAGTCGTTTGTAGTTGCCGTAAATTAATCCTTTATACCCATCAATGAAGCCGTAAATCTCAACATTTCCCTCAAGGACATTAAGACCCTTTACAACACCACGCATGGTAGCATTTAAACTCTGACAATCTCCACCGCTGGTCAGCATACCAATTCTTTTCATCGTAGTCATCTCCCATTCTTATCTGATGGTCTCTTAAAAATCCGCAAGTACTGTTACAAAGAATTTTTAAGAGAGTAATCTAAGTTATGCAATTAAAGTCCTGTATTTAAAACTTTATATTTAAAGTGCTATATTAAAATCTGTATCTAAAGTTCTACTCGTCCATCCAGCGCTCTTGAGAGGGTTACCTCATCAATATATTCTAATTCACCGCCAATAGGAACACCGCTTGCGATGCGGGTCACCTTTATCCCAAGAGGTTTGACCTTCTTGGTGATATACATTGCAGTAGCTTCTCCGTCAAGACTGGAGTTTGTAGCAAGAATCAACTCTTTTACTTCTGGATTTTTAAGGCGTTCTTCAAGTTCTTTGAAGCGAATATCATCGGGACCTTTTCCAAGACTTGGAGCGAGGGTTCCCTGAAGAACATGATAAACACCATGATACTGACCGGTTTTCTCGTAAGCAGCCAGGTCCTGTGTATGTTCTACGACCATGATCGTACTGTGATCTCTTTTCGTGCTCGCACAGATTGGACATACTTCAGAATCCGTCAGTGTACAGCAGTATTTGCAGTAGCGGATCTTTTCTCTTGCGGTGACAAGTGTCTGTGCAAGGTGATGTACATGCTCTTCCGGCATGTTTATGATGTGAAAAGCAAGACGCTGTGCAGACTTACTGCCGATACCGGGAAGTCGTCTGAGTTCATCAATAAGATTAGTAATCTGGGTACTATAATAATTCATTAAAATCCGAATCCTCCGCCAAGGCCGCCAGTTAATTTAGAAAGCTGAGCCTGGGAATCTGATTCCATCGCACGAAATGCTTCATTTGTAGCAGCCATGATAAGATCTTCTAACATTTCGATGTCATCAGGATCTACCACTTCTTCAGCAATCTTAATAGCAGTCACTTCTTTTTTACCGGAAACAGTAACAGAAACAACACCGCCGCCTGCAGTTGCTTCGTAAGTCTTCTCTTCTAAAGCCTTTGTAGTCTCAGCCATCTGCTTCTGCATCTTCTGAGCCTGTTTCATTAAATTGTTCATGTTACCAGGCATGCCACCTGGGAATCCACCTCTTTTTGCCATAATAAAAACCTCCATAAAAAATAAATAATTAATAAATTCATATATCACACGCAGATGTACATAAAGATGCGTAAATTCACTGCAAAATCTGCGATGGAATAACGGAATATTTTAGAGTATTTATTCAAAAATAACCGTCTGATGAATCTTGCTTAGATCAATATAGTTCGATTGTTCTGCCGGCTGATGGGAGTCAGACGTACATTCAAATGTTACGACCTTTCCAGTCTGTTCTGCAACAAGTTCGGATAAAAGGTCCAGATTTTTGTGATGTTCCCGCTCAAAGTATTCTTTAGCAAGGCTGTTGTTTGAGAAAACAAGCTGTAAAATAGTACTGTTGTCTGCAACAGCGACTCTTGCCGCACGAAGAAACTGCTGCATAGGCATGGATGATTGATTGACAATGTCATTCCAGCGGTTCGCTATTTTCTTTAAATCCTCCGCTTCCGCAGGAGAAAAACGCTTCTCCAACGCTTCTTCTGGTGAAATCTGCGCTGCCTGACTTTGTGACGCACTGTTACCGGCAGATACACCGCCGTTTGCAGCACCTCCAATGGCTGTGTCAGAAGACGGGTTAATACCACTGTTATTCCATGTACCACCAGCAGGAATCACAGGAAGTCCCTGTGCAAGCATGGTCTCTAACTGCCGGACACGTTCGGAAAGACTTTCGGCATCCGATTCTGTTTCTGGACGGCAAAGCTTAATAAAGCCGACTTCTAAAAGAACTCGCTTCTGTGTGGCAGTTCGAATCTGGTTAGATAGCTCGGAAAGCAGTCGGATATAACGCAGGAGAGCAGTAGTGTCTACCATGGCACATTCCTCTTTTAAGGTAGCGATCGTTTCTTTTGACATATCAAGGCTTTCTTCTGCACCTTCTTGATCCTTTAATATAAGAAGGTTGCGAAGGTACCAGAGAAAATCAGAAAGAAACTGTGAAAGCTCCCGTCCTTCAGTGATCATGGTATCAATAATATCAAGAGCGGACATGGAATCCTTCTTTAAAATACTCCGAAGCAATGTGCTGAAAACAGAAGTATCCGCAGTGCCAAGCACCTCTAAAACATTCTCATACGTAAGCGTCTGTCCAAGATAAAATGCGATACACTGGTCAAGAAGACTCAATGCATCTCGCATAGAACCATCCGCAGCGCGAGCAATGTAACGCAATGCTTTCTCTTCCGCATCAATCTGTTCCTTCTCCATCAACGATACAAGGTGACCTGTAATCGTATCAACAGAAATTCGTTTAAAATCATATTTTTGGCAGCGGGAAAGAATCGTAACAGGAATCTTATGCTTTTCTGTTGTAGCCAGAATAAAAATAACATAAGAAGGAGGTTCTTCGAGTGTTTTCAGCAGAGCATTGAATGCTCCGGAAGAAAGCATATGAACCTCATCGATAATATATACTTTATAACGTCCCTCAACAGGGGAATACTGTACCTGTTCCCGGATATCCCGGATATTCTCCACACCGTTATTAGAAGCCGCATCGATTTCGAGTACATCAAGAGAACTTTGTGCGTTAATTGCCTGACAGGAAGGACAGGCATTACAGGGATTTCCATTGACCGGATGCTCACAGTTTACCGCCTTTGCAAAAAGCTTTGCAATAGAAGTCTTACCAGTACCTCGTGTACCACAAAAAAGATAGGCATGCCCTATTCGGTTATAAATAATCTGATTTCTCAATGTCTGGACAATGGCATCCTGTCCTCTTACTTCATCAAAATCATTCGGACGCCACTTCCGGTATAAAGCCATATAGCCCATCGAATCACTCACTCTCCCAGAAAAATATGCAAAAATATGCTTAAAACATTTTAGCATATTTATAGGGATACAGGCAACTATAGCTTTTCACGAATAAATGAACTTTTATTATAAAAAATTTTTATCCAAAGTATTTAAAAACGAAGCAAATTGCTTTAGAAAAGTATGCCGTTCCTCATTCTGTGCAAGAACCTTCTGCAATTTCTCCAGCGTTTTTGGCGGAATCCAGCTTTTTCTGTGATTGTAGTACTGATTGGATATTTTCCAGAACTTTTCCGGATATAAAAAAAGTAAATATAAGAAAAGAAAATCTTTTTCGGCAAGGCGGCGGTAAATAGAATAGCCGGAAATACCCGCCTCAAAAAAAGAATAGTCATAATGATTTTTCTCTAAAGTTTTCCGGAGAAAAAGATATAAGTCAAGTAAATAGGGCTGATAGCACATAGATTCAAAATTTACAGTTGCGACAGAATAATCCGGTAAAATCAGCACATTATGATAATGATATGCGCCATGACATACGCCACAGCCGGTATCGGCAAGTTCTGGTTCGACTTTAAGAAGGCGGGAAAGCGCATAAGAAGCTTCCTCATAGAAAGAATCAAAGCACTTCATATAAAGAAGTTCAAAATCATTTTTACCATGGACATGACCAATAAACTTTCGAATCGAACGAAGCTCCCGGTTCTTTCGTTCAAAGAGATGGCTGGTAGACTCTGTTTTCAGATTTTCAAAAGGAATCTCTTCAATAGAGGAAGAAACCTTATGTAAAAATGCAAGATTCCGGCAGGAGGCAGCAACATCTGAAAGATTCCGGCAGTCACACTCCCGTCCTTTAAAATAATGTTTTAAAATAAAAGCGGTTCGGTAGCGGTCATAGGTGACCAGGCTTTCTTCTTTTGTGAGAAAATACCGGTCAGTAGCGGCGTAGCCTGCTTCGGCAAGCTTTTCCTTCCATTCGTATTCCAGAGCAAGCTTTTGGAGGGAACCATGATATTCTTTTAATAAGGCAAGTCCCTGCTCTGTCTCGCACTGGAAAGTTCCGCGGCTTCGAAAAGTGGACAGAACTTTTATATCGTACTGTTCTAATAATTCCTTGTATTTTTCACTCAAAAAAATCCCTCCATTAACATAGGATGTAATCTCAGAGTCTTTCTTGCACTTGCTTCTCACAAAAGCAAGCACAAAAAGCTTCCGAAAGTACATGATAAGACAGACAATGGGTTACACAGTGGTAAATATGGTCTATCCTATGTATAAAGAAGGGATGTTATGTGTAAAATTATTGAACTTCCTGATAAATTTTCAAGGCAAGTTCTTTAAGCTTTTCATAATCATTCAGCTCTGGATTATTCAGCACCTGTGAAAGCAAAGCATTCAGAATCGCACCGATGATCTTTCCCTCAGAAATGCCAAGCGCCTTTAACTGATTTCCATTAATCTTCAGATCCTTTAAAGTAAGACAGTCATTTGCCGCAAGAATCTCATGATAAGCCTGACGGGTTTCCTTTAATGCAGTAAGCTTTTTAAGACGCATAAAATCACTCTGTGCAGAAATATCCGCTTCCATTACGTCAAGAAGATATGGGAAAAGATTCTCACCTACAGAATGAATCACCCGGCGTACATGCTTCCGTCCTGTGCCTAAAGCATCATTAAAACGGATGTCATGATGCGCGATAAGTGTTGTGACCATCTGGGTGGTCTGGTTATCAAACTTAAGACGGCGAAGAATCGTCTTGCTAAGTACGGCACCGGCTTCATTGTGATCATAAAAATGATCGATTCCATTCTCATCCGTAGAGCGGGTCTCCGGTTTTGCGATATCATGAAGCAGCATCGTAAGGCGGAGAATCGGATTTGGAGCAATCGTTTCTACCGCATGAATCGTATGGTCACCGACAGAATAAATATGATGCGGATTATTCTGCGGAGTTTCCATCATTCGGTCAAATTCCGGCAGAAAAACACTTGTAAGCCCGGTTTCATAAGCTACACGAATCATTTCCGGATGTCCGGAAATCAATAACTTTAACAGTTCAATCTGAATACGTTCCGCACTGACATCTTTAAGAAATGCGTGCTGTGCTTCGATGGCAGCCAAGGTTTCTTTTTCAATATTAAAATTCAACTGTCCCGCAAAACGAACCGCACGAAACATTCGCAGCGCATCCTCATCAAATCGCTCTGTTGGATTGCCGACACAGCGGATGATACGGTCATTCAGATCCTGAATGCCACCAAATAAATCCACAAGACCCTTCTCTTCATTATATGCCATTGCATTAATCGTAAAGTCACGACGCATCAGATCTTCTCTTAAGCTGGAAGTAAAAGTCACATCATTCGGACGGCGGTGATCCTCATATGTTCCGTCAATCCGGTAAGTCGTCACTTCATATCCAATCTTATCCATCATAATCGTAACTGTACCATGTTTTAAACCTGTATCGATTGTTCTTGGAAACAAAGCCTTCACCTGTTCCGGCAGAGCGGAAGTTGTAATATCCCAGTCTGCCGGCTCTTTGCCAAGAATAGAATCCCTTACACAGCCACCAACAACAAAGGCTTCATAACCATGGGAAGAAAGCGTCTTTATAATATCAGAGGCATGTTTTGGAATAGAAATATGCATGGGGCAATCCCCCTCCTCTCAAAAAAGTTTTATCCTCGCTATTGTTATGATTATAACATATAATTGGGCGGACGAAAATAAGGAAGTAAATTTCTATCAGCAGGCGCATATAAATAAAATAACATTGATGTTTGGAAGTATTGATATGGTTTACAATGCAAGAAATCAGACATATCGTATCGTACTTTTTTTCATATGGATAATGATATCAGGCATCTATATCACTGCCTGTACGCCCATCTTTCCTCAAAACAATTTTCACATCAGTAAGCTGGGAAATAAAAACCAGGGGCAGGAAGTAAGTTACGAGATCTGTGAGGAAAAAAACATGCCGCACCGTCTGCAGAAAATAATAGAAGACCGGAAAAATCGTCCGGGAACATTTGCATATAAAAATTCAAAATATACCTATCTGGTAGTCTGTTATGGTGAAAAGCCATACAGTGGTTACAGCATTCGCATTGAAGAATGTTGGAAAGATAAAGAACAGCTCTATCTTAAGACACAGCTGATCGGACCATCGGCGGGAGAAGAAATCATAGAAACACGAACCTGTCCTTTTTTAGTTGTCCGGTGTGAACGGACAGAACAGTTATGCCGTATAGAATCCTGAAAAATGAATTGGCAGAGACGGAATCATAAATCAGCCGAAGAAAACATATATTAATAGCAAAGACAATAAGCAGG
This sequence comes from Anaerobutyricum soehngenii, assembly GCF_009697165.1. Classification (NCBI taxonomy): domain Bacteria; kingdom Bacillati; phylum Bacillota; class Clostridia; order Lachnospirales; family Lachnospiraceae; genus Anaerobutyricum; species Anaerobutyricum soehngenii. The sequence continues at coordinate 61,779 of NZ_VULP01000011.1, forward strand.
GCAAAGTATGTCCGTGCACAAAAATCGTTATGCAGGGTGGAGGATGTATTATGAAGGTAGAGAAAAAAGCAGTTCGTTCCGGTATTTTAAAATTAGAAAAAAATGTGCAGATTACACTGGACGAAGATATGAACGTGCCGGATACCCGGCCAGATGTGGAGAAAATTATCGAGAGCAGGGGAGAAGTACATATTGATGAAATTGAGGTGTTAACAGATCGTCTGCGCCTGCGGGGAAACTTCCTCGTGCAGATACTGTATCTAAGCACAGATCCGGAGCAGCAGATTTCCTGCATGGAACATGACTTTGCCATTGAAGAATTTATGAATGTAGAAGGCGCAGAGAGCAGCGATATCGCCAAAGTAACAGCAGATCTTGAAGACCTGACAATCTCCATTATCAATTCCAGAAAATGCGGTGTCCGTTCCGTTATATATTTTCACATTGCCATCTCCGAAATGAAATTTGTCGAATGTACAACGGGAATCGAAAAAAAGGAAAATGTCCAGTGCCTGTATGAATCTCCTTCCATGACAGAAATTATCATGAATAAAAAAGACATTCAGCGGATTAAAGCAACGGTCAGCCTCCCGGCAGGCAAGCCAAATATCCGGGAAATTCTGTGGAATTCGACTCAGCTTCGAGATGTGGATATCCGAATGTTAGAAAACAAACTCGCGATTCGGGGAAGCGTTTTTCTCTTTGTTCTGTATCAGGCAGAAGAAGGAAAAGAACCAGTACAGTATTATGACTGGGAAATCCCATTTACTAACGAATTAGAATGTGCAGACAGCCAGGAAAATCTTATAGGAAATATTGCCGTTCTTCTTGGAAACCATCAGGTGACGATCAAGCCGGATATTGACGGAGAACCACGCGATATAGAAATGGAAGTCGTTTTAGATCTTGATTTGAAAGCATATCACGAATTTAAAATGCCGCTTCTCAAAGATATGTATGCAAATAATCGGAAATTAAAATTAAAAACCAGCCCAATTCAGTTTGAAAACCTCATTTTCCAGAACAATGCAAAAACAAAAGTAAGCCAGCGGGTAGAAGCGGCAACAGGAGAAATTCATAAATTATTACAAGTCCTTAATGTAGAAGGAAATGTACGGATCGAAGACTTTCATTTTGCGAAACAGGGCATTGCCACCGAAGGACTCATATTCTGCAACGTGCTTTACATAGCAGGAGACGATACCGTTCCGATACAGTCAAAAGAAGTTGTGATACCATTTGAATATCTAGTAGAAATCCCCGAAGTAATGGAATCCGACCGCTGCGAAATCCGGGGAGTATTAGAACAGATCGGCGGTTACGTCGTAGACAGCAACGAATTAGAAATCCGCGCAGTTGCCGGAATTTATGTCACCGGATTCTCACCACAGACAATGTACATGATCGATGAGGTAGAGGAAATTCCATACACAGAAGAAGAAATCTCTAAAATCCCATCCATTACCGGCTATATCGTAAAAGAAGGCGATACCCTCTGGAATATTGCAAAACATTACGGAACAACAATCGAAAAAATGAAACAATATAATGAAAATCTGACAGAACCACTCGAAAGCGGGCAGAAAATATTTTTGCTGAAAGAAATGGAGAATTTGGTGATTTAATTTCAAAGTTGTAAACAGACGAACTCAAAAAAGTTATTATGTAAAAACTGCTTCGTATCACTGCATGATGAATGCTCAGTTGCATTCATCATTTGCTCAAAGGCGCATTTTTACATAATAACTTTTTTTGAGTTCTGCTTATTGGGGGCATGAAATTAAATCGGGAAGAAGGATTGGGTATCACTCTCCTCACTCCGACATTACATCTGCCATCTGCTCTTTTTTTATTTTCTGTTCATTCAGCGAATGAAATCACATGAAGGATTTGGAGTGCAGGCTCAAAGGCGCATTTTTACATAATAACTTTTTTTAGCTATGCTTCCTGAATATTGTTAATTACTTCCTGCTGTTGTTTGAGGATATGCGCCCTCATCAGCTGCTTTGCTTTTACGGTGTCTCTGGTAGAGATAGCATCGAGTAATTCGCGGTGCTCTTCTACGAGATTGGAGCGCTGGCGGATATCCTTTACATACTCCATACGATAGCGATAGAACTGTTCACGCAGGTTATTGATGATAGAAATCAGTCGGTCATTGTTGGTCGCCTGGAAAATAGTATCGTGGAATGTTTCATCTTTGTTGGCGATATCGAGAATATCTCCTTTTTCTACGGCATGAATGAAGTCTTCGTGTGCCTGACGTAGCTTTATAACCCCATCCTGTGTGATTCGTTCGCAGGCGAGTACAGTAGCAAACTCTTCAAGTACTGTACGGATCTCGATGACATCGCGGAGATTCTTTTCTGTGATTTTAGCTACCTGAGCGCCCTTTCTTGGAATCATGATAACAAGACCTTCGAGTTCTAACTTACGGATGGCTTCTCTTACCGGAGTACGGCTTACGCCAAGACGATTGGCAAGAGAGATTTCCATGAGGCGTTCGCCCGGTGCGAATTCACCGGTAATAATAGCCTGGCGTAGTGTGTTAAATACAACGTCGCGAAGTGGCAGATATTCATTTACATTAAGATTTGTGTCCTTCATGAGTATTTCTCCTTCCCCTTTTTCCTGAATATTTTTCTCTTTGTGTTGCCGAATGATATTTCTTTGTAGAATTTGTAAAATGCTTATGGTTTTTATGAGGCTTGGACTGTGGAAGGTCCTTGCTGAATGGACGGACAACGGCAGTCTGTTTAATTCCCGGATCTTTGCGGAAGAATTCAGCGGCCTTTCCGGCGGCTTCTCTTGAAGTAAAGATACCGAATACAGTGGAACCGCTTCCACTCATAAGTGCACCAAGTGCGCCAAGCCGTCTCATATTTTCTTTAATCTGTATAATTGCCGGATAATGTTTTTGTGTAACCTGCTCCAATACATTACCCATGCGGTAAGTGATACCGGTAAGATCGTTGTGATTAATCGCCTGGATCATGCCATCAATGTCTGGATGTTTCATCTGTTCATCGAGATGAAGATTCTCATAAACAAACTTTGTAGACATGGAAAAGGTTGGCTTCACAATTAAAAACCAGCATGCCGGAATAGAAGGGAGTGGTGTTAAAATCTCTCCGATTCCTTCAGAAAGTGCGGTTCCTCTCATAATGCAAAATGGGATGTCAGCACCGAGGGTCAGTCCATGCTTTATAAGTTCCTCCTGTGTGATTCCCAAAGAAAAAAGCTGATTCATGCCTACCAGCGCTGCGGCTGCGTCTGTACTTCCGCCGGCCATTCCTGCTGCAACAGGGATATGTTTCTCGATTGTGGCATCGACACCGTCTGGAATATTATACGCAGTCCGAATCGTGTTAATCGCCCGGTAGACAAGATTCTTTTCATTGAGAGGGAGGTAAGGCAGATTCGAGGAAAGCCGAATCTGTCCGCATGTATTCTTTTGTAAAGTAATGAGGTCAAAAAGTTTCACTGTCTGCATGATCATTCTAACCTCGTGGTAACCGTCTTCCCGCCTTCTTAATACGTCCAGTCCCAGATTCACCTTTGCATATGCTTTCAACTGTAAGGGCTGAGTCATAAAAATTGTACCTCCTCTGTATCTTGTATACAATTATTATAACGCATTTTAACGAAAAATCAAGAAAGAAACGCTGGTATAAAAAAGAAAAAATTTCTCAATACTAACAAGGTATTTTTGTAAAAGATGCTTAAGGAGTTGTATACAAAATAAGCAGGAAAAGAGGGAGAAATGTGAAGATAGTATATGGCCGGGATCAGAAAATAAAAGGGGGTCTCACAGGGGATTTTGATAAAGATTATGCTTTTCTAGAAGCGGTGTTTGAACGAAGTGGTGATATCGTGAAGAATCCGTTTTGTATTGCGGATTTTTGCCGGGCGGCGGCAATTTATGTAGATGGCATGACGGATGCGGATATGGTAGAAGATTTTGTGATTCGTCCGCTTCTTAAACAGAAATGGGAAGAGAAAATAAGCGGGAGGGAGCTGCTTTCTTATATAGAAAATCATGTGATGGAAACGGTGGATTGGAAAGAAGACGAAACTTTTGAAAATATTTTGACAGATATTTTATCCGGTAATACCCTCCTTTTATTAGAAGGCTGCAAAAAAGCAATTATATTATCAACGAAAAAATATCCATCAAGAGGTGTCGGGGAAACGCAGCAGGAGATGGTAATTCGGGGACCGAAAGATAGTTTTACGGAGAATATGCGGATAAATACAGCGCTGATAAGAAGGAGGATTCGTGATCCACGCCTGAAGATGGAACATACGATGACAGGAGAACGTTCGAAAACAGACCTTGCGATTATATATATGGAAGATCTTGTCCGGCCGGAGCTTCTTGAAAAGATACGGGAAAAAGTGAAAAATATAAGCTTTGACGGTATTTTTGACGGGGGAATGGTGGAGCAGCTTCTTGAAGAAAATGCATGGAGTCCGTTTCCACAGTTCCAGCATACGGAGCGCCCGGATAAAGCAGCAAGTGGATTATTAGAAGGGCGGATCGTTCTTGCAGTGGACAATTCTCCGGGTGTTTTGATTCTGCCAGCAACATATCAGATGTTTTTTCAGGCGGGAGACGATTATTACACACGATTTGAAGTAGCATCTTTTGCCAGAGTACTGCGCTTTGCTGCATCACTGTTTGCCATAGGATTTCCAGGTCTTTATGTGGCGATTGCTGCTTTTCATACAGAAATGCTTCCGGCCTCTTTTTTATTATCGGTTGCTGTGGCACGCACAGGAATCGTGATTCCTGTTGCCTTAGAAGTCCTGCTGATGGAATTTCAATTTGAGCTGCTAAAAGAAGCCGGGATTCATCTGCCGGGGCAGCTTGGAGGAACGATTGGCATTGTCGGAGGACTCATTGTCGGGCAGGCGGCAGTCGAAGCGGGAATCGTAAGTACGATTGTCGTCATCGTTGTTTCCTTTACAGCAATTGCCTCCTTTATCGTGCCAAATGAATCGTTCGGGTCCGTTTTTCGTCTGCTGAAATTTCTTTTTATTTTCACAGGGGCAATCTGGGGAATCTATGGATTTTTGCTCACCTTTGCTGCATTACTCTTTCATTTATCACAGTTAGAATCCTTTGGTGTTCCGTATATGTTGCCATCTGTCTGTGGGGAGAATTTAAATTATGACGAGAAAAAAGACGATTATGTTCGCTATCCATTTGCCTATATGTTAAAACGCCCGGTATTTACCAGGGAAGGACGGCGGATTCGGAAAAAGGAGGGCAGATGATGACAGCAGAAAACAAGGTTTCGCCAAGACAGCTGCGGCGGATGCTTTTTATAGAAATGTTTGGGGCGGGGGCGCTGTCCGTTCCTGCCCTTGCCTGTTATAATGGACAGTCCGGCGGTGTGGCGGTGCTTTTTTACGGGATTTTTTTAATCATTGCAACAGTTGTATTTTATATTCTCTCTGAAAAGATACAGGAGCAGTTTTCTGAAAATGCAAAAAGTTATACAGAAATCCTTCCAAAATCAATACAGAGTATCTATTTTATTCGATTCGCTATAAATGTGGTAGCCCTCTTTTACTTTTTTGGAGAAACGATACAGACAGTATATATGCCGAAAAACAGTTTCCTTTTTATACTGTTTCCGGCGGCGCTTCTTCTCTGGTATACGCTGAATACGAATCTGCAAAAAAGAGCCCGCTTTTTAGAACTCATATTTCCATGGATTTTTGTGTCGTATGGTATTGCAGTTTTCTTATCCTTTGTGGGCATTGAAACATCAATACAGCCGGGAACCATAAAAGAAGTCTGGCGGGATATTTTTTCAGATACCGCGATACAAAGCCTGCGAAACGGATATATTCTTTTCGTATGTGGCAGTCCGATAGAATTCCTTTTATTTTTAAAACCGGCACCCAAAACAAAACAAAAAACAAAAAGAAGCATTATTACAGCAGCTTTTGGTGTTTTCTTTTGTAATGTATTGCTTATTTTTCTTGCAGTACGGACGTTAGGAAAAACACTTACTACACAGTCAGCGTGGCCGGTAATAAAAATGATGCAGCTGATTCGGATGTCAGGCGGATTCCTTGAACGCTTTGATATTCTTCCCGCCATAGTCTGGGTTCTGTGTATGATGGCAGTGATCAGCGGATATCTTTATTATGGAAAAAAGATGTTAGAACAGCTTTTATTAAAAAAATCAAAAGAAGCTATCCTGAAAAAAGCAACCTTGAAGAAAACAAACGCAAAAGAACCAATCCTAAAAGAAACGATCGTGACAGGAATAAGCATACTTTGTCTTCTTTTTTTAGCCTGTCTTGTGGAAAAACAACCATATTTGTGGAATTCCTATCTGAAATATAAAATATTTGTGGATGTTCCGCTTGCATTGCTGTTACCAGTTTTTGTATATATTGCCGGCAGAAAAAATACAAAAAACAAGAAGCTGGGAAAGAGTACGGAAACAGAGGATAAAATAAAGAAAAAAGAACCGATTTTATATCTCTTTACAATTCTTTTTGTCCTTGGGAGTTCTTTTTCCTTAACTGGCTGCCGGCACCTGACGGATATAGAAGAAAAAAGCTATGTTTTATCCCTGTATGTGGACAGATTATCGGGCGAAGAAAACGGATATGCGTTTCAGGTGGCAAGAGCAGACTTAAATAAGATGGAAGAACGAGACGAGGAAATTCCCTGTCAGATTACAAAGATAAAAGCAAAAACCTTAAAAGAATTAGAAGAAAAATATCTTCGGATCATTCCGGGAGAAATAGAGTGGAACCATATTTATACTATTTTTTTCAGCCCGGAAATGGCAGAAAATAAAGAGGCTTGCATGCGTCTATTAGAAGAATGGGACGGTGACTGGCAGAAATCACCGAATGTTTTTCTTGTCGCAAGTTCACCACCTCCCGACAAGCTTTACAAAGTAAAAAATATTCCAAAAGGAGCAGCCGGTCAGGAAGTAAGTCTTCTTATAAAACAAAGCAAAAAACAGCAAAAAATAAAATCTGATCAAAAAAATAATACAGAAAAAATCTGCGAAACTCCAATTGATTACCTACGGCACACAGAACAATCCCCGGGAAAAAGCATACTGCATCAGATTGTAATAGAAGATGGAAAAATTGTATTGATAGATAAAAAATAAAAAAATAAAAAAGGCGGCCTGCCACATCAGCAGGTCACCTAATGAATGAAATTATAAAATACATGGAAAAGATTCACTTTTTTTTCTGGGATATAACATAGTTTTGGATAGAAAGCGCACCACCAGTTATGTCCCTGCGCTTTGCCGATATCTATACGTAACGCTTGGTATTCCCCGGCGGGGAAGATGGCAGCTCCATAATGTCGTATTGGAAATCTTTCTTGTGTAAAATAGACCTGGATCGGTTTACCATCAGCAGCTTTTGCAGCAATCCGGGCAATCTGTTTTGTTTTTTTAGCAAGAGTTTGTTTTAATTCCCCGGCAGAGTGTGCCTGTTCCACATCTGTTTTTACATATTGCAGGATGGCATCCCGCACGATCAGTTTTCTTTCCTGAGCCTCCTTTTCATCAGAATCTGCACGTACATGGAACCGCAGGGAATTATCATAGAGTAAACAGTTTTTTTCTATATAAGTCTGACACAGTATGCCGCAGCTGAATAATAAAAATATAATGATGCTGATAGAAAATGTTATTTTATTTAATTTGTTCGTATTATTTAACTTGTTCATAGGTAAAGTATAGACATAAATTTGAGATTTGAGGCAACGGATTAACTTTATTATTCTGGGTAATAGTTCTTGGAACTTTTTGCAAAGTAGAGTATAATTGTAAGGAAGTTTGTTACAAGACGGTAAGATAGAGGACGGTAAAATAGAAATGAAGCATAGAGAACAATACTTTTTCCGTTTTTTAAAGAGGGGAAGTATTTTTTTATTGGTATTTTGCCTTGTGGGCTGCGGAGCATCCGGCTCTGACCGGCCAGCAGAGCGAAAGGCAGAAGAACAAAAGACAGAAGTACAGCTTGAAGTGCAGGGGACTGTCGATATACCGAATTATTATCATAAAGGGAATCTTTTTCTTCCGCAGGCGAATGGGAAGGTGACAGAGAAACAAGAGGGAGTATCGCTTGATCTGTCTCATACGGACCAGGGATACTTTATGGTAGCATACAAAGGCAGTGCAGATAAATTAATGGTGCAGGTAGAAGGAAGCGATAATATCCCGTACCGATATTATTTTGAGCCGGATGGTCACTACAATGCACTTCCGCTTACAGCAGGTAACGGGAATTATGCAGTATCTGCTTATGAAAATGTGGGAGATAACCGGTATGCCCTTGTTTTTACGAAGACAGTGGATGTAGTGCTTGCAAATGAAGTTTTACCATTTTTGTATTCGAATCAATATGTGAATTTTAATGAGGATACGAAGGCTGTTATGCTTGCAAAGAAGCTGACAAAGGGAAAGACAGAGTTAGAGGCAGTGCAGGAAGTGTATGAGTATGTTATAAAGAATATAGTGTATGATGAAGAGAAGGCAGAGACGGTAAAGAGTGGATATTTGCCGAATGTCGATGAGACATTGAAGACGAAGAAAGGAATCTGTTTTGATTATGCTGCCCTGATGACGGCAATGCTTCGTTCATCCGGAATTCCGACTCATCTTGATATCGGATATGCAACGAATATTTATCATGCCTGGATCAGTACCTATCTTGAAGAACAGGGATGGGTAGATAATGTGATTCAGTTTGACGGAAAGAGCTGGACGATGATGGATCCTACCTTTGCGGCTGATGGTGGAGATGGAATAAAGGATTTCATTACGGATTCTTCAAATTACAACGTACAGTATATTCATTAGGAATTTTTGCTTTTGCAAATGATTTCGGAATCATAATTAACAGGGGAGAGATATAAGGGGACAGAAAATGTTATCAAATAATGAGATTGCTGTGTTTTGCGAGCAGAGTGGGATGATTCTTGAATCCGGCTTATCCATGTTAGAAGGTATTTCGATTATGGAAGCGGATGTTGAACCGCAGAATACAGAATATAAGAAAATATATGCAGATATAAGAACCTGTCTTGAAGAAACAGGCATTTTTTATGAAGCACTACAAAGGGCAGGAGTTTTTCCAGATTATGTGATTCAGATGACAAAGCTTGGAGAAGACACAGGGAATCTTGACGTGACGATGAAAGGTCTGGCAGCTTATTATGAGCGTGAAGAAAATACAATGCAGGATATCCGGAGTGCGATTTCCTATCCGCTAATGATTTTATGTATGCTGCTTACAATTATGCTTGTAATGATCGTAAAAGTTATGCCGGTATTTAATCAGGTGTATGAGCAGTTAGGAAGTCAGATTACAGGACCGGCGGCAGTGCTTTTAAAAGCCGGGGAAGTATTAAAGCAGTATTGGGTCATTCCGGCGGTGTTCATCTGCATTTTTGCGGCAGGCGTGTGGTGGCTTTTAAAGACGATAAAGGGAAATACTGTTTTGCGCAGACTAACAGGACGGTTCTTTTCAAGTAAATCTATCGTAAAAAGATTAAACAGTGCCAGAATATCTTCTGCACTTTCTATGGCATTACAGAGTGGAATGGATTATGGAAGAGCATTTGATATGGCGGCAGCGCTTGTGGACGGGGATGAGGAGACGAAGAAGAAACTTTTAGACAGCAAAGAAAAGATGTTTGAAGGAGAATCTTTTTCAAAAGTAATAAAAGAAACACAGATTTATTCGCCCCTCCATGCAAGGATGATCATGATTGCAGAAAGAACTGGGGAGGCAGATCAGGCACTTTCTAAGATCGCGGTACAGGTAGATGAGGAAGTAACAGCAGAAATTCAAAATTTTGTCTCAGTAATTGAGCCTACAATGGTAATTATTTTATCCATTCTTGTGGGTGCCTTACTTTTATCGGTAATGATGCCGCTTATGGGAATTCTTTCTGTGATTGGATAATGAAATGTCAAAATATACGATGGAGAATGTGAAATGAAGAATGGAACAGGAGAGAATATAAAAAAGAAAAATAATACAGGTTTTATTCGAACAGAGCTTATTGTTCCAATCTGTGTATTTATTCTGATGATTGGGATGCTGCTTTTTGGGGTATCGTCAGTGACAAAAGAAACCGCACAAAAGGAACAGGAAAGTCTTCAAAATGCGGTAATCCAGTCTGCTGTCCACTGTTATTCAGTGGAAGGTGCCTATCCGGAGTCTCTTACATATTTAAAGAAGCATTACGGAATCACATGGAATGAGAAAAAGTATAAAGTAAGCTATGAAGTTGTTGCAAAAAATATCCGACCGGAAGTACAGGTGATTTTATTAGATGAATAACAGACAAAAGCAAATACATACGATTGATATGATCTTTCCGCTGATTTTTATTGTTTTTTTTGGATTTTGTGCAGTCTCCCTGGTTCTTTCGGGCGCACATATTTATCAGAAAACAGCGGATGGATTGAAGCAGAATTATACAGTAAGAACAGCGGTTGCTTATGTGCAGGAAAAGATCAGAGAATACAGCAGCAGTTCACAGGTAGAAGTTTTAACAGAGCATAACCAGACAGTGCTGGCGCTGTATGAGCCGGAGAATACAGGATATGTGACGTACATTTATTTATATAAAGGAAAGCTGCGAGAACTTTTTACAAAAAAAGAGCGGGGAATCGAATGGGAAAGTGGACAGGAATTAGTGAGTGCAGATACATTTTCTGTTATAAAACAAAAGGAGGATCTGCTCCGAATTCATCTTAGTGGAAGCGGTCAGGAAGAATTAGTTTATGCAAGGATTTATGGGGAAGATGAGCGATGAGAAGAGTAAGACATTCAAAGTCCGGATTGTTTTTAATTGAATTAATGATATGCATTTTATTCTTTTCATGTACCGCAGGAATCTGTATCCGTTTTTTTGCAAAGTCTCATGAGCTCAGCCAGAAAGCAAGGAATCTGTATCAGGCACAGCAGGAAGCCTCTTCTATGGCAGAAATTTTAGAAGGGGACATAAATTCTCTTTATCATCGATATGTTTATTATGATAAAGACTGGAAACAGTGTGAGAAAAAGGATATGGCATATTGGCTGGAAGTATCGGAAACTGATGTAAAGAAGAAAGAGGCAGAGCCTAAGACTGGCCATAACTCCGATAGTAAAAAAACAGATTTAAAAAAGATAAAGATTGCTGTATATTCCGGAAAGAAAGTAAAAAAAGCACAGAAAGACGAAATTTATCATTTGAATCTGAGCATTTATGTACCAAAGGATAATACAAAGCATGCTGCATCGACACAGAAGGAGGGGATGAAATAATGAAAAAGCGGGAGATCCCTGTAATGAATCTTGGTATTTCATTAATCATCTTAATCTTTATGAATGTATGTCTGGCGGCATTTGCTGTGTTATCCTTACAAAATGCATTATCGGATTATGCACTTACGAAGAAGACGGCGGCGCATACAACGCAGTACTATAAAGCGGTGAATAAAGTGCAGGAACAGCTTGCACAGAAGAATACAGAACTTGAGAAACAGTGGACACAGAAAAAAACAGCAAAACAAAAAGAAATAGGACAAAAAGAAATAGGAAAAAATAGAACGGCACAAAAGACGGTGAAACAAAAACTTGTGATATTGCCGGAAATAAATATTATAGAAAGTGTTTCAAAAAGACAGCAGCTTGTTGTTACGCTGCATCTGGATAAGACAGGCATAGTGCCGCAGTATTATATAAAAAAATGGCAGCTTTGTTCACCAGAAGACTGGCAGGCAGATGAATCGCTTGACGTAATGAAAAGTATAGAATAATGCCGAGGCATTTTTGAATGCAGCAAGAATACCGGGACATTCTTGAATACATTATATTGGGAGGAAAAGGTAGAATGGGAATCCAGGAATATTTGCAGGAAGCAACAGAAAAGGGCGCATCAGATTTATTTATTGTAGCAGGTCTGCCCCTTACTTATAAGATTAACCGAAAGATGGTCAGAATCGGAGAACGGCTGATGCCGGAGGATACAAAGAAACTGATTGAAGATATTTATTCGATTGCGGAGGAAAGAAAGATAGAAACATTAGAGACGGCAGGAGATGACGATTTCTCTTTCTCCATATCGAATCTGGGAAGATTCCGCGTATCTACATATCGTCAGAGAGGTTCTCTGGCAGCCGTAATCCGTCTTATAGCATTTCAGTTACCGAATCCGGAAGAACTTAGTATTCCATCCCAGATCATGCAGCTGGCAGAATACAGAAAAGGACTTGTACTTGTGACTGGTTCTGCAGGAAGCGGAAAGTCCACAACGCTTGCCTGCCTGATCGATCAGATTAACAGTACGAGGGAAGAACATATTATTACATTAGAAGATCCGCTGGAATTCCTCCACCGTCACAAAAAGAGCATTGTAAGTCAGCGCGAGGTGAGTTCTGATACAGAAAGTTATAAAGTGGCGCTCCGTGCCTCACTGCGCCAGAGTCCGGATGTGATTCTTCTTGGAGAAATGCGTGATTATGAAACAATTAATATCGCAATGACAGCAGCAGAAACCGGGCACCTTGTCTTTTCCACTTTGCATACGCTTGGTGCGGCAAATGCAGTAGACCGAATTATTGATGTGTTCCCTGCGAACCAGCAAAGACAGGTGATTGTACAGCTTGCCTCTGTATTAAATGCCGTTGTCTCCCAACAGTTATTACCGGATAAAGAGGGAAAGCTTATCCCGGCATTTGAACTTATGACTATAAATCGTGCGATTAAAAACATGATCAGAGAGAATAAAGTACATCAGATTGATGGACTGATCGCATCTTCAAGCCAGGAGAAAATGTTCTCAATGGACTCTTACATTACAAAACTATATAAAGAAGGAAAAATAACTCAGGAAGTGGCATTAGATTATGCGGCAGCTCCGGAGTTAATGGTGAAGACACTTTTAAAATAAAAAGAAATAATATTAGTATTGTTGTAACAAAATAAATAAAATAATTTTTTGGTAATTTTTGTCGAAAATTCATTGACGTTATACAGACGTTATGCTATTATAAAGATGCAAACTAATATATTCTAGTGGGCAAACCTTGCGAAAGCAGGGGACGCAAAGCCAAGGGTCTAAGGGCATAGCCTATGACAGCCGGTTGCCGTATTTAATGCGTATGGATCATATTATCGAATATTATGGGCGGCCGCGTATATCTGCTAGAGATATAGGCGGCTTTTTGAATACGAGGACATATAGTCCTCATCCCCGCAATTCTCATAGAAAACTCGTAACATTTGATAAAGCCATAAATAAGGCATTTATACCTGCTCTCAGAATCTTTAATACAGCTGTCCTTGTAGTAGATTTTGAGATGTAGCTTACGGCATATTGCCGAGCTACACAAAAAAGTAACGTTGTTACTGTGTAGCTCGCATATATGTACTTGAGAGTACATGTTATCAGAAAGGGAGGATTTTTATGAGAAAAATGGATAATAAATCATTTGTGATTTCAGCAGCTTATCTTGTTATGGCGCTGATCTTATGTACAGGTATTATTTTTTATACCGGTAACGGCGGGACAGGTAAGACATTTGCAGATATAACAGATACAATGCCGGATACAGGATCTGATGAGATTGTAGCAGGTGAAGAAGAGGTTCCACTTGGACAGGCCCCTAAGGTTACAGTTAAGACTTCTAAGAAGACAACAACAAAGAAGAAGAAGTTAAAAAAAGCAGCGAAGAAGACAAAAACAACAACAAAAAAGAAAACTTCTAGAAAAAAATCTACGAGGAGAGGAGTTTCTGTTCAGACCGTAACAGAGACAACAGTTCGGACAACGCAAAAGACAAGTACAAAGAAGAAATCCAAAGTACAGACAGTTAAGACAACCGTAGTAACAACAGTTAAGACAACAAAGACAGACGTTGGAGCTACTTCTAATTTTAATAACGTAGCAGCCGCAACAACAGGATATGCGATTTCTAAGTTTAGTGATATTAAGGGACATGTGGATTCCCGAGTGTATGATGCATTTAATACTTTAGGGTTTGAGTTTAATGTTGACCCGGAATTAGCAACAACTGGTGTATTTAGTGTACAGAATCATAATATTCAGTTAAAGAGAGGTCAGTCGTCTTATTTACTTCACGAGTTGGGTCATTTCGTAGCAACCTTAAAGGGAAGAGCAGATAAGAAATCTGAATTTGCTAGTATTTATAATGCAGAAAAGGGAGCATATGTTGGTAATAATAAATCCTATGTAACACAGACTGCAAGCGAGTACTTTGCAGAATCTTTCTGTGATTATACAGAGAATGCTTCTGCATTAAAGAGCCAGCGTCCACAGACTTACAACTATATCAATGATTTAGTTAACTCTATTTCCGATAAAGATATAAAGAATTTCTATAATGCATATGGATGGTATTGGAATTAGACTATACAGAAGGTTAGAAAAAGGTGCCTGCAGGATAACTGCAGACACCTTTTGTGATGCTAGATAAAGATGTGATATGTACTTGGATAAGTGCATATATTTTTAAAATTAAGTATTCAAAAGCTTTTTGATGTGCTAGAATAAGGCGTGAAGTGAATTTAAAAAGAGCTTTTTGAAAGGGTGAATAATTTTGGCTAATAAAAATATAGTAGTTCTTATGGGAGGAAAGTCATCAGAACATGATGTTTCTCTTATTTCAGCAAAAACAGTAATTGAAAGTATTGATAAAGACAGATATAGTGTGATCATGGTAGGAATCACAAAGGATGGACAGTGGAAGCTGATCGACACAATGGCTCATCTTGAAGATGGTTCCTGGGTGAACAGCAAGACGAGTGCTTACATTTGTCCGGATACCGGAAGTAAGGAACTCCTTTTAGAAAGAGGAGGTAAGACAGAACGTATTTCTATTGATGTTGTGTTCCCGGTTCTTCATGGTATGAACGGAGAAGACGGAACAGTGCAGGGACTTTTAGAGTTAGCAGCGATTCCATATGTAGGCTGTGGTGTTTTAGCTTCTGCCTGCTCTATGGATAAGTTTTATACTAAGGTAATCGTAGATGCAATTGGAGTACGCCAGGCAAAGTTTGTCGGTGTAAGAAGACATGAGCTTTCCAACATGGATGAAGTTGTAGCAAGAGTGGAATCAGGAGTTCCATATCCTGTTTTCGTAAAGCCTTCTAAAGCCGGTTCTTCGCAGGGAGTCAGCAAGGCAGAGAACAGAGAAGAACTCGTTACTGCATTACATCTTGCAGCAAAGCATGATTCTAAGATCTTAGTAGAGGAGACAATCGTAGGACGGGAGATTGAGTGTGGTGTTCTTGGAATGAATGAACCAAAGGCTTCCGGTGTTGGCGAAGTATTATCTGCAGAAGAATTCTACAGCTATGATGCGAAGTATAATAACGAGGAATCAAGAACAGTTGTAGATCCTGAGCTTCCAGAAGGAAAGGCAGAAGAGATTCGTAAAGATGCGGTAGCTATCTTTAAAGCATTAGATTGCTCTGGATTATCCAGAGTAGATTTCTTCCTTACAAAGGATACGAATGAAGTAGTATTTAATGAGATTAATACTCTTCCGGGATTTACAGCAATCAGTATGTATCCAATGCTTTGGGAAGCAAGAGGACTGAATAAGAAGGCTCTTGTTCAGAAGCTGATCGATCTTGCTATGAACAGATACGACGTATAAAGGGATACGATTATGGCAAGAAAGGTCTGGCTGACGATAACCGGAATTCAGAAAGGTTTTGATCAGGAAGAACCTGTGACTCTGGTTACTGAAGGAAGTTATATTTATAAAAACGATGTTCATTACATTTTTTATTCAGAACGGACAGAAGAAGGGGCGGTTATTAAAAACCGCCTCACTATTTCACCTGGCAGCGTGGAACTTCGTAAAACAGGTGCAGGCAATTTTAATTCCGTTCTTGTATTTGATACGCAACATAATAAAAACTGTATTTATCAGTCACCGGCAGGACCGATGGAACTGGTATCTGACACAAAGAAGATCCGGGTGCTGCATGGAGATGCACATTTTAAATTACAGTTGAAGTATTCTCTTATCATGAACGGAATGTTAGTATCGGATTATAATCTGACAGTGCTGGCGAAGTTTATGGAATAGAATGAAAGAAAATAAAAGAGGGTAACAATGGCGATAATATTGGAAGAAATCTATGAGGTGGCGTTACACCGTTACAATATGAAGCTGGTTGCCGGAGGAAGAGGCTTAAGAAATCTTGTTGACTGGGTACATACAGTCGAAGAGATGGATTACGTCTCTTTTTTAAAAGGCAGAGAGCTGATTGTTACAACTGGAATCAAAGAAAAAGATGAAGAAATGCTTGAATGTTTTGTAAAAAGTCTGTACGAAGCCGGAGCAAGCGGTTTGGTCATCAATGTAGGAAAGTACATAAAAAGAGTGCCGCACAGTGTTATTACGTATAGCGAAGAAGTGGGATTTCCCATTTTTGTACTGCCATGGGAAGTCCATTTAGTAGACTTCAACAGAGATTTATGCAATCTCATTTATAAGACGATGCAAGAACAAGACAGTTTAGAAACTGCACTTCAAAAAGCAATTTTTTCACATAAAGAAGAACAACAGTATATGTCGGTTCTGCATGAAAATCATATTCATAAAGACACAGAAATCTTTATGGTACAGTGTTATTTTCCGGCAGGTGGCAATACGCAGGCGGAGAGAAATTTTGATAATACGCAGTTTTTCTATCGATTCATTCGACAATGCCAGCAGATATTTGCACACAAAAAGGTGCAGGCAGTCGTTTTTCAGAAAGATTTGTATATCACACTCATAGCCCGGATATCTCCGGGAAAAGAAAGGGAAAAAATAACAGAAGAGATAGCACAGCTTTCACAGCAGTTTTCCGGACAAAAGAAGGTATATATAGCAATAGGAGATGAAGAGACGATTGTGGCAAATCTCTGGGAGAAATACAGAGATTTATCCTACTTGTGTCGCTGGGGTAGAAAAAAAGATAAGCAGATCTGTCAGGAAGAGGAACTGGGAATAAGCAAGCTATGGCTGTCGATTGACAATATCAAAAAACTGGAAAAATATCGTGAAAAAACGCTGGGAGAATTAGAACGACTCGACAGGGAAAATGGCAGCGAATATATTCGTATTTTAAAATGTTATCTTGAAACAAATGGAAATATCGGCGAAGTCGCAACAGAATGTTTTCTGCATAGGAATACAGTTTCCTACCACTTGAAAAAAATCTCAGAAATTACAGGAAAAGCACTTAACTCTACCAAAGATAGAAGTGACTGGTATCTGGCATATCAGATTGATGAATTTTTGGAATTAATTCAGTAGTCTTCTGATTTCTCCCCCCTTCTTTCTAACAAAGACTATTGAATTCATTTCTTCTGGAGCCAAAACACAGAAACGGAAAAAGGCTAATGATTGCAGATATAATGTCGGAGCCAGAGAAGGATGCGAATAAGCATTCTTCTCGCCGCGACTATCTTTACAGATGCAATCATTAGCCTTTTCCCGTTTCGTCTGTTTTCCTCTAAATGAATGAAATAGCAATTATGAATGTTGCACAATAATTTTGTGTATCGTGACGATGGTAATATAATTTAATCGTGTTATAGTAATGCCATGAAAGAAATAAGCAATAAAAATAAATAAGAAACAAGCAAAGGTGCGATAACAGTGAAGGCTGGGATTGCACCTTTTTCTTTGTATTTAGAAAATTCTTTTAGAAGGTTCTAAGAGTACGTTTTATAGTTAGGAGGAAGTGGCATGTTAAGAGATTCATTACCGGAAATAGTTACAGGGAGTGTACCAGGGGCGAAGGCAAAGGCTCTTTTAGATAGAAGGGATGAGGCTGTTCCAAAAGGTTTATGTGGAAGTAATTACCCAATCTGTATGGCAAGAGGGGAAGGTGCCATGCTTGAGGATGTAGATGGGAATAGGTTCCTTGACTGGATTGGTGGTGTTGGCGTTTTAAATATTGGTTACAGCAGACCAGAAGTTGTTGAGGCAGTAAAAGTACAGGCTGAGAAATATTTCCATGGGATTTTTAATGTATATGTTCATGAAGGATATGTAAAACTTGCAGAAATGTTTAATGAGACTGTTCCTTGTAAGGGCAAGAAGATGAAAACATATTTTGCAAACTCCGGTGCAGAGGCGGATGAGAATGCGATTAAGATTGCAAAAGCGTATACGGGAAGAGATAATATTATTTGCTTTTCCGGTGCATTTCATGGAAGAACGAATCTTACGATGGCGTTGACAGCAAAGAAAGCATATGCACTTGGCATGGGACCGTTCCCTTCCGGAATTTATCGTGCAGAATACCCATATCTGTATCGTGCACCAAAAGGATACAGCGAGGAAGAAGCTATTCAGTACTATATTGATAAACTGTTAAAGCTTTTTGATGAGGCGGCTCCGGCAAGTGATGTTGCGGCAATTATTATTGAGCCGTTACAGGGTGAGGGTGGATTTATTCCTGCTCCCATTGAATTTGTGAAGAAACTTCGCAAGATTTGTGATGATAACGGTATTATGCTTATTGCGGATGAGGTTCAGTGTGGTAACTGCCGTACAGGAAAGTATTTTACATCAGAATACTGGAAGGAGGCGGGAGCAGCCCCGGATATTATTGCTACAGCGAAGTCTATGGGAGCTGGTGTGCCGATCAGTGCCATTAGTGCAAGAGAAGAGGTCATGGATGCAGCCCCGGCAGGCACGATTGGCGGTACTTACTGCGGTAATCCGTTAGCTTGTGCAGCAGCGATAAAAACGATGGAAATCATGAAAGAAGAAGATTACTGTGCAAAATCCCTCCATATAGGCTCCGTCGTAAGGAAGGCGTTTGAAAAAATGAAAGAAAAATATGATATAATCGGGGATGTCAGAGGAATTGGCGGTATGCTTGGTGTAGAATTTGTCAAAGACAAAGAAAGCAAGGAGCCAAACCCGGAATTTGTATCAAAACTGGTTCAGACAGCACTTCAGAAGGGACTGTTACTGGAAAATGCAGGTTCTTGCGGCAATGTGATAAGATTCCTTGCACCATTATGCATGACGGAAGAACAGATGGAAACTGGATTAAAGATTTTTGAAGAGTCAATTTTATCCAATCTGTAAAGTGATGCCAGATTGTCTGACTGATTCAAAACACGCTTTGGATAAAAGAAATGAGTAAAAAAATACTGGCAAAAAATAAAAGCTGGTGTTAAATATATTTTAGAAACATAATATTTGCAAAGTAAAGAAAGAAGGAAGTATCATGGAATTTAATTATTTTCTGCCGGTAAACATTGTATTTGGTTCTGGAAAGGTTTTAGAGACAGGAGAATTGACCAAACCGTATGGTAAAAAGGCTTTGATCGTAACAGGAAGAAGCAGTGCGAAGAAATCAGGCCTTTATGACAAGGTCAATGACAGCTTAAAGGCGGCAGGACTTGAAACAGCTCTTTTTGATAAAGTAAGCCAGAATCCACTGACAACAACTGCTCAGGAAGGTGCAGATTTTGCTAAGGCAAATGGCTGTGATGTTGTTGTTGCCATCGGTGGTGGAAGTATTATGGACTGTGCGAAAGCTATTGCGTTTTTAAGTAAAAATGAAGGCGATATTAATGATTATATTTATAATCGTCTGACCAGTGATGATGCGCTGCCATTAATATTGATTCCGACGACCTGTGGTACCGGTTCAGAAGGGAATGGATTCGCTGTTTTGACGAATCCGGATAATGGAGACAAAAAGTCACTTCGCTGCAATGCAATCGTAGCAAAGGTATCTATCGTGGATCCGGAATGTATGATGACAATGCCAAAGAAAGTACTTGCTTCCGTTACATTTGATGCATTATGCCACAATATAGAAGCTTATACGTCCAAAATCGCACAGCCACTTACGGATGCAATGAGTATCTATGCGATTGAACTCATTGCGAACAATCTGGTTTCTGTATACAATGGAACAGGAAGTAAAAAAGAGTGGGAAAATATCACAATGGCAAGTACGATCGGTGGTATGGTCATTAATACGGCAGGAGTGACGATCGCTCATGGAATGGAGCATCCGGCAAGTGGTCTTAAAGATATCGTGCATGGGCAGGGATTAGCGGCCCTCACTCCAATAGTAATTGAAGCTTCTTATAAAGGAAATGAAGAAAAATTTGCAAAGATTGCAAAAATCTTTGGTGGAGAATCCGCCGCTGACTGCGCAGATAAAATACGTGAATTATTAAAATCTATTGATTTAGAATGTAAATTATCTGATCTTGGCATCGCTGCAGAGGATATATCATGGATGGCAGAAAACTGCATGAAGGTATCTGCTGCGAGCATAGCGAATAACCCGGTTGTATTTACACAGGAAGAGATTGCAGAGTTATATAGAAAGGCTTTGTAGTAATTTGAACTGACATACAGATAAAAACTGAGTCTGCATGATAAAATGTATGAACAATATAATAAACAAAATGCAATAAAAAAATTGAATTACTTCGTGTGATTGAGCGAAAACCTTTGAAAAAAGCGAAAAAACTTTCTTAAATTATCTATTGACAGATTATTATAGACGTGATATTGTATAGTCGTACAAAATAATAGACAGTTAAAGCAAGGGTGCTTACAAGTATTTGTAGGTATTCTTGCTTTTTTGTTTTCATAGGAGAAACAGCTACTCTCCTATATGATAAAAACCGGTTTGCAAAATGAAAATTATGAGAGTTTTAGATAATAAGGAGGATTATATCATGAAATTAAAAGACACAGGACTTAGCGTACAGGATATTAAAGACAAAGTAAATAAATATATGATCGAGACATATGAGCGTTTTGATTTTCTTGCAGAAACAGCAGAAGGAATGTACATTTACGATGAGAATGGTACTCCATATCTTGATTTTTATGCAGGTATCGCCGTAAATAACGCAGGTAATAGAAATCCAAAGGTTGTTGCAGCAGTAAAAGATCAGGTTGACGATATCATGCATACTTTTAATTATCCATACACAATTCCACAGGCATTACTTGCTGAGAAAGTTTGTAAGACTCTTGGAATGGATAAGATCTTTTATCAGAACTCCGGTACAGAAGCGAATGAAGCAATGATCAAGATGGCTCGTAAATATGGTATTGAAAAGTATGGTCCGAATAAATATCATATCGTAACTGCTAAGATGGGATTCCATGGAAGAACATTTGGAGCAATGTCCGCAACAGGTCAGCCGGGTAATGGATGCCAGATTGGTTTTGGTCCGATGACATACGGTTTCTCCTATGCTCCATATAATGATTTAGAAGCATTTAAGAATGCTTGTACGGAAAATACGATTGCGATCATGGTTGAACCGGTACAGGGTGAAGGTGGTGTTCATCCTGCAACACCAGAGTTCTTAAAGGGACTTCGAGAATTCTGTGATGAAAAGGGAATGCTTTTATTATTAGATGAAGTACAGACCGGATGGTGCAGAACCGGGGCAGTAATGTCTTACATGAATTACGGAGTAAAACCAGATATCGTTTCCATGGCAAAAGGTCTTGGTGGCGGAATGCCAATTGGAGCAATCTGTGCGACAGAAGAAGTTTCTAAAGCATTTACACCGGGTTCCCATGGAACAACATTCGGTGGACACCCTGTAAGCTGTGCCGCAGCTTTAGCAGAAGTAGAAGAACTTCTTGATAAAGACTTAGCAGGAAATGCAAAGAAAGTCGGAGATTATTTCGCAGAGAAATTAGCAAAGATTCCACACGTAAAAGAAGTAAGACATCAGGGATTACTGGTTGGTGTAGAGTTTGATGATACAATATCCGGTGTGGAAGTAAAACATGGCTGCCTTGACAGAAAGCTTCTTATTACAGCAATTGGCGCACATATCATTCGTATGATTCCTCCGCTGATCGTTACAGAAGAACAGTGCGATGAGGCATGCGCAATTATTGAAGAAACAGTAAAAGCATTAATATAGTTTCATTGGCAAGGGTGTCACAAAAAGTTTGTGGTTCCCTTGCCTTTTTTATTGAGATATTTTTATAAAAGTTATTTATGAAAGTTAGAGAAATCAGAGAGGAATAGAATATGGCACATCTTGTTATTACAATAGGATGCGAATACGGCGCAAAAGGCAACATGATTGGGAAAAAGGTTGCCAAGGATTTAGGAATTAAGTTCTACGATCGTGATACAGTAGATGAGATTATAAAAGAAGTCGGAATTCCAAAAGAAATCATGGAAAAAGTAGAAGAAGGCGGAACAATTGCCGGAAAAGGAGCAGAAGGTGATGTTCGTGGTTCTTTCTCTAAATATGCAGACTTAACACAGCGTGCGATTCACGTCCAGAAAACAATTATCCGTAAACTTGCAGATCGAGAGTCCTGTGTGATCATCGGGCGTTCTGCTGACTATATTTTAAAGGAACAAAAACCAATTTTGCGAATTTTCATTTATTCTCCGGAAGATGTTCGAATCCAAAATGTTATGAAAAGCCATAACTTTTCTGCAGAGGATGCGAAGATGTTTATTACAGAAAAAGATAAACGTTATCATAAGCGGCATCTTGCATTAACCGGGAGTAATCGTGGTGACCGCCATAACAGGGATATGCTGATAGACAGCAGTCTTCTTGGTGTGGATGGGACAGCAGAACTGATAGAAGAAGTAGCAAAAAAAGTATTTCATGAATAGGAGGGACAGGATATGAACAAGAAAGAATCGGAATTTAACAAAGTATTTAGTGCCTGGGATATCCTTGTCATTGCTTTTGGAGCTATGATCGGATGGGGCTGGGTTGTATCAACCGGAAGCTGGATTGAAAAAGGCGGCGTTCTCGGAGCAGCGCTTGGTTTTGCTCTTGGCGGTGTTATGATTTTCTTTGTAGGTTTAACGTATGCAGAGTTAACCGCAGCCATGCCACAGTGTGGTGGAGAACATGTATTTAGTCATCGTGCGATGGGAGCGACAGGTTCCTTTATCTGTACATGGGCAATCGTTTTAGGATATGTCAGTGTAGCCTGCTTTGAAGCTTGTGCATTTCCAACAATCATCACTTACCTGTGGCCTGGATTTTTAAAAGGATATCTGTATACAGTTGCAGGATTTGATGTATATGCTTCCTGGCTTGCAGTGGCCATTATCGTAGCATTTATTATTATGATGATAAATATTATGGGAGCCAAAACAGCCGCTATTTTACAGACAGTACTCACCTGTATCATCGGCGGTGCCGGTATTTTATTAATTGTAGCTTCCGTAATCAACGGTACGGTGGATAATCTGAATGGACAGATGTTTGTCGGAAACACCGCAGGACTTAATATCAAAGCAATTCTCGGTGTTGCAGCAATGTCACCATTTTATTTTATTGGTTTTGACGTTATTCCACAGGCAGCAGAAGAAATTAATGTTCCTCCAAAGAAAATCGGTAAAATGCTTATTTTATCTGTAATTTTAGCCGTTGTTTTCTATGCACTTGTAATTATCGCCGTAGGACTTGTTCTTGACTCAGGTGCGATCATAAAATCACAGGAAGCAACCGGACTTGTTACAGCCGATGCAATGGGAACAGCATTTGGAATGAAAATCATGGCAAAAGTAGTTATTGTCGGTGGTATGTGCGGTATTATCACATCCTGGAACTCCTTCTTAATTGGTGGTTCTCGTGCAATGTATTCCATGGCAGAATCCTATATGATTCCAAAAACATTTGCAAAACTTCATCCAAAACATAAAACGCCAATTAATGCACTTATTCTTATTGGTGTCCTTACAATGCTTGCTCCATTTGCCGGAAGACAGCTTCTTGTATGGATTTCTGATGCAGGTAACTTCGCATGCTGTCTTGCTTACTGTATGGTAGCGGTTTCCTTTATGATATTAAGAAAAAAAGAACCCGATATGCCAAGACCATATAAAGTTCCAGCTTATAAATTCTTCGGAACGATGGCAGTCATCATGTCCGGATTTATGGTATGTATGTACTGTATCCCAGGCAGTGGCGGAAACCTGATCCTTCCTGAATGGGGAATGGTAGGAGCCTGGAGTTTACTCGGTGTAGTATTCTATGTTGTATGTAAGAGAAAATACAAAGAATCCTTCGGTGATCTTGTTGAACTTATTTCTGATGAAGACGCAGCAACACTTATGCCGGAAGCAGACGATGAAGAACTTGATAAAGTAATTGATGCAGCAATTGACAGGGTGCTGGCTTCTATTTAATGAATAGACGAAGGTCCTGCATTTATATTTTAGCATCTGCTCTGTTTCGCTGTGCGAAAATGCCTGGTTAGCATTTTTGCTCGCTCTAAAGACGCATCTGCTAAAATATAAATGCAGGACCTTCTGTCTTTGATAAATAGAAGTTTTGTGAGGATTTGAGTTGTAGGCTTCTGGTTATTTTGATATTATGGTGACATTAATTAGCGATTTATTAAAGGGCGACTTTGTGTTTTTTACAACGGAGTCAAAATCAATAATTTTTCATGAGAGGCTTTTTATAGAAGACTTTTTCTCGCAGCGACTAAAGTCACAGATAAAGAATATTTCATTCTCATGGTTCGTCTGTTGCTCTACTCACCCGATAAATTAAATCACACAAAGGAGGATTTTCATGGATTATTTGTCATATAATGTAGCGGTTAATTTAAAGCAGATTCGCCTGTCAAAGGGAATGAGCCTTGGTGAGGTTGCGGAACAGACCGGAGTCAGCAAAAGTATGCTTGCTCAGATTGAAAAAGGTACAGCCAATCCCTCTCTTGGTGTGCTTGGGAAAATTACAAGCGGACTCCGCATAGAATTTCAGACACTCATTGATGCGCCGAGAGAAGATTTTTGCCTTGTAAGTCCAAAAGAAATTTTTCCTACAAAAGAACTGGAAGGGCAATATAAAGTCTGGACGTGTTTTCCTTATGAAGATTCTCATTCCGTAGAAGTATATCGAATTGACATAGAACCCGGCGGGGTCTATATGAGTGGGAGTCATGGAGAAAAAACAAGAGAGTACATTACAGTAACAGAAGGTGTACTTACGATAGAATGTCATGGGCATACGCAGATAATCAATAAAGAACAGGTTTATAAATTTGAAACAGATCAGATGCATGTTTACCGGAATGAAGGAAGAGAAACAGTCAGTTTTACTTGTTTTTTTCTTGATTATACGGGATTGAGATGATGAACAGACGAGCCTCCGAATTCTATCATATGCAAAAATGTTTCGTATCACTGCGTCCAAGCTGCTCGACCGCAGCTTGAACTTGCTCTAAGGCACATTTTTACATATGATAGAATTCGGAGGCTCTGTGTATTCCAATCCCGTAAATCAGGTGAAAAATTAGAGGATGGATTGAGTAGTGTTGTATTAAAACTTATTTAAGTAATATGTTATAAATAAGTTTATATTGAAGGAAATGCTTTGGAGAGATGATTTAAAAAAACATGAGAAATTACTTTTTCATTAGCAATATCGAAAATCTTTTGTTTAACATCATCAGCGATAGAATCTTTGAGTAATTGTTTACGATATTTGGTTACTAGAACTATATGTACTTTAAGATTGTATTTTCGTCTGTTATGACGATTGTATCTATTATCCATAATTCACCTCAAAACATTGATTTTCACCAATTGTTATTATATAATATATTTAGTGAAATATCTACGAAAGGAGTACATCTATGGAACAGATAACTATTACAGCTAAAATTCAAATAGCCGCAACGGAAACGGATAAAGTTTTGCTTGATGAAACTATGTCTGTTTATCGTAATGCCTGCAATTATGTTTCAGACTATGTATTCCATACTCACGACTTAAAGCAGTTTTCACTTAATAAGGTTTTG
>NZ_VULP01000012.1:0-80978 GCF_009697165.1 Anaerobutyricum soehngenii
GAGCATTGTTTTGGTGTGCCGTCAAGGGTGGCGTACGCTGCCGAAAGCTAACATATCTGCAATTTTCAAGGTTCCGATGGAGCCTTTTTTTCAGCTCCATTTTTTCATAGGCTACTTTACACTACCTAAATTCCATTTTCTTAATTTTATAAACTTGAATTTTACAAGTAAAATGACCGAAATTATTTATTTGCTATTTCTACGATCATTATGCTCTTAGTATTTCATTTTATCTTGATACATCTGTTCATCGATTCTATTCATAAAATCATCTATTGTTTCGTTACTTAGATTAGTTATTGCGTATCCCATAGATGCAGATAACTGATACGGTTTATCGTTCTTTTCATTCTCTGTTACAAAATTCTTTTTAGCAGATTTGATTATTTTTTGTATGAGCTGATCATCTGTTGTATTTAGCATTATAACAAATTCATCACCAGCATATCTTGTTACTACACCATATTCAGAGAACGATTTCCGAAGTAAATCAGCAACAATACACAATGCCAGATCTCCTTCTGCGTGTCCGTAGTTATCGTTAATCTGTTTAAATCCGTTCAGATCAATCATAATACCGGATACCCAGCAGTCCTTTTTATTACAGGCTCGCTTATGTAAAAATTCCAGATACACGCGATTATATAATCCTGTAAGGCAATCTGTAAAAATAATCTCGTTTTTTAGTGCTGTCATTATTCCCGCGACCGATATTGCAATAGATGTCCAGGTGATTGCAATTTCAACGAAAAATGCCTGAATAACTACCCCTAATATAACAGGAATTAGAAATATATGTACTGGAAATAATTTTAAACTGCCATTTTTTTAACACGCTTAACATACAAATACAAGCTGTCCAAAATGTAAAAAGCAGCAAAAATCAGAAAAATAATATATGCGAATCCTCTCTGATACCTACCATCACTCACCGAAAATACCAATGGATAAAAAATATTGATTACTAACAGTACAATAGAAATAAGTCCAATTGTTCGGTAAATATTTCTGCGTATATCAGAAAATGGGATATTCATATGTACCATTATGAATTTAGCCCACAAATATCCAATCATTACATTTCCTAAAAAGAGCCCTGATCCGCTCAGAAAGACCAAAACTTTGATAACTATATTAGAACTGCCAGCAAGATAATAAACGCAACAGTCAGAAATATTGGCAATCCCTATAGTTGTCATCATTTGCTGTAGAAGTCGCATATCTCTGTCGTACTCCGCTTTTTGTCTGTTAGCGAGATACAAACGTTCCAATTAGCAGTATACTAATAATATTTGCTGTAAGTACAGAAAATGAAAGATTCATATCCATAGCAAGTCTCCTTTAAAAATTCAAATTGTTACACTTAAAAAAGCGGAATTTCACCATCATAGTTTTCTGCTTTTTCCAATAGCGGTCCTTTAGCTCCCATCGTAAACGCGATGTCGCTACTGCGGATAGAAAGCAGCTCCATTCCGGGTCTCACCTTCAAAAAATCCATCATTTTCTTCGTAAGAAGAATTTGCCCCTCCTGTGAAATCTCTACCCAGCAGTAGGAATGCCCCTTGTATTTGATAAATTCGCCAGAACCTGCTGAGTAGTCAAGCAACGGTGGAGTATCGTCCAAAATGTGACCAAGTTTTGACGGATGCAAAAGGCCTTTCCGGGTGACGCAGAAGCCACCGGTAATCTTACTTCCGGTAAAAAGATATACTTTTCCTTCATCTGCAATGTGATATTCTTCCATTGCCTGCGGTGGAATCCGCAATGTTCCATCCGTCCGAATGAGTGATTTCCCGAAAATAAATTTTCCTCCCTTATTCATTTGTGGCATAAAAACACCTCCTGAAATTCCGATTTCTCAGTTTCAAAAACTTTTGTTTATTTCGTTCTTAAGTTCATCTTTATTCTTGTATGTTCTCACTATCGGAATCGTACTCTGTCTGTTCTACATAATCTGCGGAACAGTCTCGTTTGTACGGATAAAAAAATAAACTGAGCCACGGCTGTTCCAACACGAAATCAGCCGTGGCCTTATTTATATCATTTCACTCTTTTTTGAAATAGAACAACACCACAGCAACAACTCAAATCGACTTAAAATTCCAGACTATTCGCATTCAGCAAGAAATACTTCATTCCCATGATGACAAAACCTTCATCATTTCTCCAAGGCTTTTTGCTGCCATTTACAATGACGATCTTCTTGAAAGAGTCCGGGATATTACGCAGAGAATTGAACTCCTGCGTCTGTTTTTCTTCCGAAGTCATGTCATATGCAACCTGGATATAGTATCTCTGGTTTCCTTGATTCACCACAAAGTCAACCTCCAACTGCTTGCGAACACGTTTGCCCTCTTTATCCTTATCGAAGATATCCACAACACCCACATCAACATTGTAGCCACGGATTAGCAGCTCGTTATAAACAATGTTCTCCATGATATGCGTAGGCTCCTGCTGTCTGAAATTCAGACGTGCATTTCTCAGTCCCAGATCAGTAAAGTAGTATTTCAGATTTGCACCGATATACTTTCTGCCCTTAATATCGTATCGGCTTGCCTTGGAAATCAAAAAGGCATCTGTCAAATGGTCGATATGCTTGGAGATGGTTTTATTAGCATAAGTCATCTGGCGCTCACTGGCAAAGGTATTGGCAATCTTTGAAGGATTGGTCGGTGCGCCGATTGCAGATGCAAGCACATCAACCAGAATCCCAATCTCATCCACGTTCTGAATCTTATTTCTTTCAATAACATCCTTCAGATAGACATTTGCAAAGATGTTCTTCAGATAGTCCGCTTTCTGTCGTTCGCTCTGGAAACTTACGATCTGCGGCAATCCTCCGTAGATCATGTAGTCATCCCAGGCATCATCATAATCGCCGTCATAGACAGAATAAAACTCTGCAAAGGAGAGAGGGTAGATTCTAATCTCATCACCTCTGCCACGGAATTCGGTCACAATGTCGCTGGACAGGAACTTGGAATTACTTCCGGTGACATACACATCAATATTGCTCATGCGAAGCAGGCTGTTCAGCACTTCCTCAAATCGTGGCATGA
This sequence comes from Anaerobutyricum soehngenii, assembly GCF_009697165.1. Classification (NCBI taxonomy): domain Bacteria; kingdom Bacillati; phylum Bacillota; class Clostridia; order Lachnospirales; family Lachnospiraceae; genus Anaerobutyricum; species Anaerobutyricum soehngenii. The sequence goes on from NZ_VULP01000012.1 coordinate 3,063, forward strand.
ACTGCACTTCATCCAAAAGGAGATAATACTTCCCGTCGTCTTTCATGGCATCCTTGATGTACTTGAAGCATACCTTGGGATCTCTTAATTCCTCGTTCTCAATACCATCCAATGCAATTTCAATAATATGATCAACATCAACGCCGTTCTCCAGTAAGTATCTCTTAAAGATGGTAAACAGCAAAAAGGATTTGCCACATCTACGAATGCCGGTAATCACCTTTATCATTCCATTATCTTTTCGCTCGATCAGCTGCTGTAGGTAAGCGTCTCTTTTAATCTCCATCGTTACACTCCCCATTTCCGTGCATCTGCACACTTTTTAGTAATGAGATTCTATCACAGAACGACCTGAATTTCAATATGTATTCCCATTTTATGTGCATATACACACTTTTATGTAATGTTGATAAATATATTTTCAGATTTTTTTGATTGCAGTGTCTATAATCGACTACTCCAATCGTTATTATAGGTAGACAACAAAAAGAAGATGGTTCCGATGTTTCATTAAATATGTTCGTTAGTCTTTTACGCAAAGGATTCTATCTCCTCTGCGCCCTAATGCTTTTCGGATTCAGTTCAACAAACTGGAATTTGTTTGTACAATGTTCAAGATATAACTGTTATTATGTCTTGATTAGAGTACAAACTCATATAAGAGGAACTTCCTCGGTACTCCAATATCAACATATGTGATTCCAACCTTATCCACATACTTAAATCCAAACGACATATACATTTTCTGTGGAATATCATTTCCCTCTATGCAATCAAGACGAATTGATTTAAGGTTTCTTTCCCTTGCTGTGTCTATTGCGTGTTGAACTAACTGCTTCGAGTATCCACGACCTCCATATTCCGGAAGGACACGCAAGGCATGAAGAACTACTGTCTCGTTATCATTTGCATCAATAAGCCATTTAACTGCGTGATACGCCTCATCATGATCATGATTCATAATATACGCCGCAACAATTCGACCATCTTCAATACCGATAAACTGATTTCTCTCTTTGATTGCATCTTTGATCATTTCATCTGGAGGGAAACCACCTTTATCTCCCTCCGGCAGAAAATCTTTTCCGCTCAAAACTTTACACATACCGTCATAAAACTGTCGCAATTCTATAAAATTTTTCTCTTCTGCATATCTGATAATCATAGAAATCTATCCCTCCAACTTCTAAGTTGTAAATTTCTTTACTATCATATCTTTAAAACTTGTTTTGCTTTCGCATTAACAAATTGGATAATTGGGCCTGAAATGATAACTGTAATAAGCGTGCATACACCAAACTTTCCGCCAAACAAAACACCTGTAACAACAACCAAAATATCCAATGCCATTCGGACAAATTTAATCTGCCAGTGATTTTTTTCTGCTAAAGCAAAAGTGACTGCCTCATAGGAGCCTCTACCAAGGGATGCCGACGCATATAGTCCCGTTCCGACAGCAAACAAAACCACTCCTAACAACATAATTAAAAAATTGATCCACTTATAGGTACTGTAAATATGGCAGTTAGCAAACAAATCTACACAGGTACTGTATACAATCTGGTACAACACAGTTCCTATATGAATCTGACTTTTATCGTAAATGAGCGCAAACAAAATCATTCCCAATGCTACAACAAAAGATGCTGTGCCAATGCTTATGTGAAATGTTCTTGCAATCCCCTGCCACAGCACCGCAAGCGTAGCTCCGCCAAATCCAGCATACAGTGCAAGTGTAATTCCATAAGCCGCAATTATAGAACCTATTACAAGGATTTCCAATTTCTTTAGTGTTTTTTTATTGTTATTTTTCATTGACTTTTAATTCAAGTACATCCGGACGGGCATAATGTCCGATTGCATCATGCTCCATTTTGCAGGCGGCAGGCAAATTCATATCAAGTTCTACGTAAATGATAGTTTCTTTATCCCAGACAAGTTTTGTCAAATAATGCCCATATGAATCAATAATACAGCTTCCTCTTCTGCACACAAATCCTGGAAGTTTAGATACGATATTATACTCCTGCAGATCAGAAGGGTATGAACTGCGTCTGATAATCATATCAGTGTTGATAAAGAAACTTTTTCCTTCGATTGCAATATGCTGAACTTTCATGCTAATAATTCACTCCTCGTATAATTTTCTTTGGGTTTAAAGCATCTGAAATCTATATCACTGTATATCCGGCATTTAATAATACAGCTAATGATTTTTCAAAATCCGCATCTTTCACTAAAATATAATCAGTGTTGAATGTAGATACCGCAAAAATTCCAATTTTATTATCTGCAAGTATTCCAGACAACTTTGAAAGAATACCAATGAGTGAAAAATCCAAAATTCCTTGAATACGGAAACCACGCCACCCATCTTCACGTTCTATTGTGTTTTCAGGAACGTCATTTGTTTCACACACAAGAGAAATTTCTTCATCTGTTTTACCAATGAAGTAGAATTCCTTACTTAAATCTATATCATCAATGTTTTTGACTTTACATACCGTTAGCAACCGCTCTAATTTATTTAATACCAGCAAATTACTCTCCTCCACAAATGCCGATTTCTATTTTTGTTTCCATAGCATAGTGTACTCTTTTTCACCAGTATCTTCATCCAAATCTTCACATTGAATAATGAACCCTTCTCTTTGGTAAAAAGAAATTGCTCTGGCATTCTTCTGGTATACATTTAATCGTAAGCTAACTTTTTTATCCTTAACATAATCTAATAAAAGCTTACCTATGCCACATGACTGCATTTCATCGGAGACAAAAATACCTTCGATATATTTATCATTTAGTCCTACAAATCCTTGTATCATTTTATCTGCTTCAAACACATAGACTTCGGATTGTGACATCATTTCTTTCACTAATTCATAATTACTTTTCCAGTATTGATTGGAAATAAAATAATGTGCTTTCAGATTTGTCTTTAACCATATGTCAGCAACTCTATCGATATCTCCGTTCAGCAACTTTCTAATCATAACAAATATTCTCCACAACTACATCCTTTATGCTTTTCTCTTTTTTCCATTCTATCACAAGCTCACCATTAATTATTAATTTTTTGATATTTTTTCATTTCCCCCACTGTAAAACAGCCTCTGAGCGTTTCGTTATATAGAGGGATACAAATAAGAGCAAGATCCACCCATGTTTAACAGTAATGCCGTTTGGCATCCTGTTCTCCTATGGGATTTATCTTGATGGGGATCTCCCCATACCCTCTCAATAACAGACGTTTCACTTGTCTGTTGGTTCCACCTAAAGGTGTTCACAGCACTATTTCTAATATCAGAAGGGACAGCCGATATTGAAATACGTGGACTCCCGGTGGGAGGAATAGTCTCAGCGGAAGGAGGAGTATGAGAACAAAAAACAAAGATAAAGAACTGAATCACAGACATTTTATAGGATTACGTCTTACCGATATCGGACTGGATTTATTAGACCAAGGCGCTGCTTGTTTATCTATTAGCCGATCAGAATATCTGAGAAAACTCCTGCTTGAAAAGCAAATCAATCATCAGATTGAAGTTGTTGCAGACATGAATGATCTCAGAAAACTAGTCAGTGAATATGGAAAGATCGGATCGAATCTCAATCAGATCGCCAAGCATTTTAACAGTGGAGGCAGTCAGTCACGTGCTATAGAAAACGAAATCCATCAGTGCATCACGGACTTATTCCTATTGAGAAAAGAGGTACTGAAACTGGCAGGTGGTATGAATGGCAATCGTAAAACACATTAAAAGCAGAAATGCTAATTACTCGGCTGCTATCAATTACCTTCTGTTTGAACATGATGAAAAAACCGGGAAAAAGATTGTAGATGAATCCGGTCGAAGCATCTTGCGAAAAGAGTTTTATATGGATGGACTGAACTGTGATCCGATGTCTTTTGACAAAGAATGCGAACTGACAAATGCTCATTTTCATAAGAATAAGAAACGTGAAGATATCAAAAGTCATCACTACATTATCAGCTACGATCCAGCCGATGTTACAAAAAACGGTCTTACCGGAAAGAGAGCACAGGCAATCAGTTTGGAACTTGCAAAGCAGATGTTTCCCGGATATCAGGCACTGGTAGTTACTCACACCGATGGCCACAATGAATCCGGAAATATCCATACTCACATCGTTATCAACAGTGTGCGAAAGACTGCAGTGGAAAGGCAGCCATATATGGATAAACCACATGAGGAAGCCGCCGGTTACAAGCATCGTTCCACTGATAAATTCATGAGCACTTTTAAGAAAACTGTCATGGATCGGTGCCAACAGGAAGGACTTCACCAGATAGATCTTCTTGCTCCGGCTGAGAGAAAAATCACTCAGAAAGAGTATATGGCACAGAAACACGGCCAACAAAAACTTAATGAGATCAATCAGAAAATCATCGAAGATGGTCTCAAACCAACATCCACCGTGTTCCTTACACAGAAAGAATATTTGCGAAATGCAATTGATGAATGCGCTGCCACTTCCAATAGTTTTGATGAATTCCAATCTAAACTTCTGGAACAATTTCAGATCTCTGTGATTGATCATCGGGGCAGATACAGTTATCTTCATCCTGATCGACAGAAGCGGATTACTGAACGTGTACTGGGAACACGATATGGAAAAGCATACCTGGAATAGACCTTCTTACGCAAGGATCCATTGGCTATTCTCTACGTCAGATCTCACCTGCGCCTGGTTGTAAATCTCCAGACAAATGTGAAAGCAATGCAGAGCTCGGCTTATGCTCATCGGGTAAAACTTTCTAACCTGCAGCAAATGGCAAATACCATTATCTATGTGCAGGAACATGGATTTTATACGCAGTCAGATTTGAAAAATACACTGCTTGCATCAAAGCAGGAACTAAAAGAAATGCAGACACAGTTTACTCAGCATCGGTCTGATCTAAGGATCCTCAACGATCAGATCTCCAATCTTGTCGTAGAGACGTCCAGCACTCATCGACTCACCAATAACAGTGTATGAACTGTTTGCTACATATCCAATTTTTCCGAGACCTTCATAAGTTACTTTGATTGCTTCTTTGTCATACTCATTATCTGGTTCTTTCTCCAGTCGGATCTTCGTCCCTTTTTCAAGAAAATCATTTCCAAAATAATGTTTTGTTCCTGTCAGTGTGATAAATACTTTTGCCATTGTAAATGCTCCTTCCTTAGAAATCATATTCATCCGGATCAAGTCCTGCTTCTTCCAGTATTTCTCTTCGTTCATCTGCATCCATAAACTCCAACTCGTCTGTATCCAGTCCTGATAATTCTAACTCCGTCTGTACGTCAGAGTCGTCTTTCAGTAGTTCGTTTAGGAAAGAAAATTCCATTGCGCTTTCCAGTAGACTAATATTTCCATCATGGTTCAGATCAAACATACTTCCGAATATTCCTTTCATAGCAGTTCCTCCTTTAATCGTTCATGTATTCATAGTAATCGGATTCACTGGCAAACAAGATATATTTACCATCTACCAATCCCATGTAACCATCACCAGTGTTAAAACCTTTCATTACCAACTCCTCCATTTCTTTGAATTTTATGATTTAATCTTCTTTGATGGTTACAGTGTATATCAATAGATGGGGTATAAAAACCCCTGCTTATTTTTATGAAATCCCTTTAATTGCTATCTTTATGAAATCTATAGCAAAAGGCCCAGATGGAATGGTCTTCTAATCTGAGCCTATGAGATGTACTATTTCTTAAAATGCCTCAATCTGTAATCTAATAGTTCTAAGTCATTGTGAGGAACTTCATCATCTTCAAATTCACCCAAGTAGGTCACATCATGATATTTCTGACCATCATATTCGTATCCAGTATATGAATAGCCTCTTTGTGTAGTTCCCTCATATGGTTTGAATTCATCTCTTGCTTCCTGCGCTGTATAATCATCTGAATCAAACCATATCACTTCTTTTTCTTTTTCCCAACCTAATTTTGTTGCTTTAAATACATGCTTCATAATTTGCTCCTTCCTGTTATCTCTTGTTGTTTCTTGATGCTTCAAGTATAATAAAATTCATAGAGGAAATACACGCACAGCATGTGGACTTAACACCTGATAATCCTCATGTTTTGCGATATACGAGGAGGAAATTCTCATGGGTAAACAATCTACCAGGGAAAACAAGACAATTTACCAGCTTTGCCGGGAAGCCGCAGGGCTTACAAGGGCAGAAGCAAGTAATAAAATGGAGGCTGTCTCGGATTCTAAAATTGAAAAATTTGAATATGAAACACAGGAACCAACACCTTACGATATCATTCAAATGGCTGACGCATATAAGAGACCAGATCTCTGCAATTATTACTGCTCACACAAATGTGAAATAGGCCACCGCTATGTTCCAGAAGTAGAAGTAACTGACTTGTCAAATATCATCCTGGAAACCATTGCCGGTCTAAATGATATCAACCCTCTTACCAGTCGGCTGATCCAAATCGCCCGTGACGGCAAAATCAGCGATGATGAGATGAGGGATTTTGCTTTTATCAGTAAAAAACTGGATGAAATTTCTTTAGCCATAGACTCTCTGAATCTTTGGGTAGATAAGACTGCCAGTGAACAGGGCCTCAATCTTGAACTTCTAAATGCCGAAAAAGAAAAATTGAAATAATCCATAACGCACGGAGGGCAATGAACCATTTCTGATTCATTGCCCTTCTCTTTACATACGCTGTAATTGATTAACGATACTTTCTGTTCTTCGAATAGCTTCTTCTACCTGTCTTTTTGCATTATTAATTCGATCCTGGACCATCCAGTCCACAACAAATCCATCGAAAAAATAATCTGCAAATGAAAGAAAATCTCCGGTATCGATATGTAAATTGCATGCCATATTTACATCATCTAATTCCCTACTGAAATTACGGAGATCATACTTTGCCTGCTCCATATTCTGCTTCGCGTGATCCATTTTAGAATGTTTCAGCATCGTACTGAAAAAACCTCCGCCAAACATATCTACCAGCCCCCAGTTTTTTGCGCTGTTCAGATTCTCTTTTGCTGCACTAAGACTATTTAAGGCTCTATGTCCAGCTTCAATTGCTTCCCTTTTTTCTTTTTCAATATCATATCCCATTAAAAACACCTCTCTGGCTCTTTAAGAATGTGACGTTACAAGTCCGATAATTCCACCAATGATCAATAGTGGAAATGCTATATACATTAATCCACCTACCACCATTCCAATTAATATCACTGGAAACAAAATAACTGTGCAAAGTAATTTCATGATTCCCCAGGATGCTTTTAAGCCAAATATAAAAAATTTTCCAACAAACCAAATCATACAAATAGTAAATAATACTGATAACATCTTTTTCTCCTTCTAACACTCATCCAGTTGTGAGTGATTCATTTTTGTTGTTTATCTAATATAAAATCAGATGTATTTTTCACTCCAAGCTTGTTACTGAATTCCGGATTTTTTTCAATCTTTTCTATTATCCGAATTAATCGTATTCTCTGTGCTACATTCATCTTATCACCTCGCTAATATCCACCTTTTCTGTTGATATTATCAGTATAGCAAAATAGTTTTTTACAATACACATCCTTAGTAAAGAATTAAATCTTTATAATTCCCGTTTTTTGAGAAATAACACAAAATAAGGCCCAAAAGGGCACTTTCCCTTTTGAGCCTATACACTTTACCATCTAACGTATTTTGCTTTCATTTTTCCATGTCTACACATGACATTTTTCTCTTAAATCGCGTCCTATGATGGTTCTTTCATCTTGCTGATATCCTTTGCCTGCATTTTTCTTGAAATGCTATATGGTGGAACCAGTTTTAAAGATAATCTTCCCTTTTTGATCATATACGTTTCACTTCCATCCTCAGAAGATCCTTTCAACCAGCAATCAGCCGGATACTTCCCTGCAAATTCTCGTAACCGTTTCTGCAAGCTTTGATTGAAGGTATATACATCATAGAATTCGTCATCTTCATTGGTCAGAATAATCGTTTCTTTTTCACACTTTAACCTTCGCATATTCTATCCCCGCTTTCTTTCCATTTCCTGATCCAGGTATTTTGGATAGTTTTCATCTACATAGTAGTAGCTGATTTCTCCATTCTAGTTCAATACAAGCACGTCACTGACTTCGCATTGCTTTTTCTCCACAAAAAAAGATACACCAAAAGACCATCTACGGTTTTACGATAAATAATCTTTTTATTGCCAATATTCAATTCGTATCATTCTGTTTTCATAATCTTATAACTCATGGAAAATGTCATCCACATATACACTAGAGCGTGTTTGAAAAAGGCTTTCTGCAAGATGTGCGTTGCAATTTGCGGGAGATTTCGCCTGAATGAGGGCGGCGTAGCGGACTACATCAACGGAATAATTTTTCAAACACGCTCTAGGATTCAGAAAACAAAAAATGCCTGCCTGAAACTTTATTTTTAATAAAGTTCCAAACAGGCATTGCTGTTTGATCATTCACTGTCAGCTAATTCAGCTAACAAAACCAAACGCTTATTCAGCGTCCCCGGGAGGATTTGAACCTCTGACCCCTCGCTTAGGAGAGCTCTGTGGTTCTGTCAATCCCTGTCAAGAACTGATATGTTTAGCCTTTTATTATCAAGGACTTTTTTTATTTTCGAATCAAATTCTGGTAATCTGAATACCCTTTCTGTCAAGACCAGATAAGACCTGAAAATTAGCAGATTCTTTGCAGCTGCTAACATCCGGGGAAAGCTCTGTTGTTACTGACAGATATCATATTCCGGCTACCATCCCCTTACAAGCGGGAATGATAAACAATATTCAATTGACCAGATTTCTATTATTACTATACAACGTTGTTGTTGATTTGTCTATGGTGTTTCGACCACGACAGCCAACTTAAATACGAACATATCCAGTTGCCGGTCCGGCATCATTTTCCCAAAATCTCCTTCATTTCATAATTATCTCCATCATTTTTTATTCATATGAAGGAGATTTGTTGAATATGATTGAAATTGTTTTACTTTATCTATCCCCTTATTTCATCGTCTTCGCCAGTGACGCAAGCAGTGCCGCCATCTCAGGATTATTAAGAACCTTTGCAAGCAGTTCTGCATCCACACCTTCCGGAACCGCTACCGTGTTTTGTGCTGTATTCGGATGCATCTGCGGATCCAGATTTTTCTTCTCATAAAAAGCCTCTTCAAATAATTCTGCATTTTTCTTCCGGTCGTCATCCAGGATATGGGAATATACATCCGTAACCATGCTGACCTGAGCATGTCCGGAGTCGCCCTGAACTGCCTTGATATCTCCACCATTCAGTTTCAACTTATAGGTAACACTGCTGTGTCTGAGACTGTGGAAAACAACCGGTGGGAGATCATAGTCTTTAATCAACTGATTCAATGGCTTCCGGATCGCACCATCCCCCAAAGGAAGACCAAACGTACTTGCCATGACCAGGTTATAGTCCATGTATTCATCTCCAAGAACTTCCTTTGTCTCATCCTGTTTTTCTTTCCACTCGATCAGCATCTTTGCGACAGACTTTGGAAGGAAAACCTTTCGGACACTGCTGTCTGTCTTCGGTGTTTTCAAAACACGGACTGTTTTATTGGTCTTGCTTTTTTCTGGAAATATCAGCAGCACATCTTTTGCATCCAACTCTTTTAAAGCGGATTTGCTCACTCGCTGGGATTCCTTATTGATAAACAGATATGCCCGGTTTTCCTCAATTGCTTCCTCCGAGATGTCCACACAATCCCAGGTAAGCCCCAGAAGCTCACTGATCCGGAGAGAGCAGGAGAAGGAAAGGTTCATTGCCAGCTTTAGCCGATCATCCTCACATACTTCCAGTGCGTACATCAGAGTTTCGGCAGTCCAGATCTCCCGTTTCTTTGTTTTATGTTTTGGTACGGTCGCATAGATACAAGGATTCTTCTCCATCAGCTCCCATTTGACAGCCTGTTTAAAACAGCTTCGGAGGAGTTTATGGATATCTCTGATGGTACTGGTAGATACATATTCATTCTTTCTTTTCCCAATTATAGGATTGACCACAGCCGGAGCTTTCAACAATCTCTGATAATATTTTTCAATAAAACGGGTATTGATCTCCGACAGTTTTTCATCCCCGATGATCGGAAGGATATAATTATTTATGAGAGAAACATTTCCATCATACGTAGATAATGCCCAGTTGTCTTTTCCATACAGGGCAACGTATTCTGCCAGAAGATCCTTCATGGTTTTACACTGCGGAATTATCATGGATCCCATTTCTTCTTTATATTCAATTTCTTTCTTGCGTTTCTTTGCCTCTGCCTTTGTAGCATAAGTTTCCCATTTCTGCTTCCGTTTCCCGTCTGCATCAGTATAGGAATAGATCACATTAAATTTTCCATTTCGTTCTCTGATCGATGCCATAATTTAACAACCCCCTTCTATATTTCTCTTTTCCAGCCACGCTTCAAATTCTTTTCGTTTGATCCGAACATGGTTCCTTATTTTTACAACCGGAAAATATCCTTTTGTGTACCAGACATTTATCATGGACCGGCTGACCTTTGCCATAAAGGCTGCTTCATCTATAGTAAGATACTGCAGATTGCCATTCCTTCCTCGTTCCCCGGTCTGTGCCAGTTTCTTTCTCCGATAATTCGCCAGTGCCACATTTTCTTCCATTGCCAGTTCTTCATAATCGTTCGCCGGATCCAGATGATATTCATCCTGCCCTTCCAGAAACTTCTGAAAGCTTTCCTTCGTGATTCTTTTTCGATCAGCGATCGTGACGAACTCAAAGAAATGCTGATACTTTTGACTATTCAGGATGCCATATACCTGATTTCTGGTGATTCCCAGCTGTCTGGCCATTTCCGGCATAGTGAGAGTAGCGGCCTCCATTTCGGCATCCCTCTTTTTATCATCCTTCGTGCGGTATCTGGACTGTCCGTCATACCATTTCTGAAATGCAGCTTTTGGTACACGTTTCCAGTAATCCACAATCACGACTTCGATATTATTCCGCTTAATCAGGTCATAAACGACACCATCCGTAAGCTCCAGCATTTCTGCAAGTTCCGGAACAGAATAAGACCATTCTTTCAATTCCTTTCCCGGTTCTTCTCCGGTGACTTTATGATATTTAATCTGATTCGCATACCACTTTTCAAAACTCTCAATATTGACCCGCATCTTTCCGGCAATCTCTTTGGTCTCAAAAAAGTTTTTATGTACCAGCCAATACCGATCCGTCTTTTTAAGCCCTAAAAGCTCGCCCATCTCAGAAACACTCATCCATTTCTTTTTTGCAGAAGACAGTCTCTTGTATGGGCTGTTTGCTTCCACTTCCTTTATCAGTTCTTCGTATTCCCCGGTATTCATTTTTCCCTTCTCATCCATGAAGCTTTCCTCCTTCTTCCCATACCATACCGCACTTTTTCAAAAAAATTTAGGATGTCGATTTTTCATCCGGATAGGAGATTAGTTGGAAGATTCCGGCAGCTTATCCAGCCAGTCATCAAAGCTCTTTTTGGAAATACGGTACTTTCCGCCATCCAGCTGGATCCACCGGAACTCATTTTTCTTCAGAAGGTTATATATTGTCGGTCTGCTGACTCCAAGGATTTCCTGTAACTCTTTTACTGTATAACATCTTTTCTCTGACATATGTCATTACCTCACATTTCATTATTTTGGAGGCGGCATGCCAAATACTCCCGCAAGTGACGGGGCATTTGGCTCTCGCGGCAGTCGCCAGATGGACATGCAAGCATGTCCGCTTGGCTCGTTGCTCGCGGATATAAATGTCCCTCTATATATCCAAAGTTTCAGAGGGGCTTATACAACATGTTTTAGTAAAAAAATGTCAAGATGAGAAAAATTGGCAAAAAGAAACCTCCGTATGAAATGAATTATACGAAGAAAGGGCAGATACCATTTGAGATATCTGCCCATGCATTTAATTTTATTTAACTTTAATCAATTCATCTAATATTTTCTGGGTAAGCTCTTTTTGCTGAGTTCCGTTGAGATAATTAGAAGTTCTAATTACAAGTGTTCCGTATACGTAATGAGATCCAGAAGCAAATCCTGTCGAATCGAATGTGCCAAGATAATCGCTTCTTGATGTTGCCTCTTCTTTGGTAGTATATACTTCAATCGCTCCGCCGCCGTCTGTTCCGATATCAATAACGTTATCTTTTTCAATATATAATTTGGAACGATCTACCTGCGTGTCCCTAAAATAAATACATCCAATGTAACCACCTTGCTTATTTAATTGTCCATTTGGATCATGGTCTTCTGTAACAGGTGCCATTTCTGCAATTGTTTCAATATTTTTTAATCGATCCATAACAAAGTCATCTGTTGGTGCAGTGATTTGTTTTAATCCTTGAATGCTATCTTCGTAAGCCTTTTTTGCCTCATTAATTGCTGTAATGTTTTCAGAATAATTTGGAACTTCTGGGATTTCATCTGGAACAGCAACTTCTTGAATTGCTTTTGTATCAGATTCTGCCTTTTCTTTCATAGCTTTCAAATCTTCCTTAGAAGCATTCTCATCTACTGTCACTTCTCCATATACTGGAAGAAGTTCAGGATCAGCTACCTGTTTCTCAGAGGCCGTACTGATTGCTGCTTTAAGAGTGGCAAGCGTTTCTTCGTCAAAAGGTTCTTCTCCTTTGTTAATTACCTCTTGGGCGGCAGTCATAGCGCTATTTAACTCTTCGTTTGCATCAACCGTTGCTTGAGATGCAGTTATATATTCTCCAGCTTGTTCGTTGTAGGTTTTGACAGCCTCATTATAAGTTTCAACTGCCTTTTTGGTGTTATCAACTGCATTACCACATGCGGTTAAAGAAATCATGGTCATTGCTATAACAATCGTTAATAGTTTCTTTTTCATAGTCCAACCCCATTCCTTAATAATGTTGTATTTAATTATATCATGTTTTATTGTGTTATCAATAAATATATTACGGCAAATGCTCGTTGCTTGTTTTTTGACTGGCAATCAAAAAAATGGCTGAGGACTTACGTCATCAACCATTTTTTAGTTTATTGAAATGCTGATTTAAAAAATTCCTGTTTTTCTAACATCATTGGAACATAAGTTTTCAATACTTCAAAATATTCATACTCTAGTTCCTTTGTTTCAAGATAACATTTGGCAGGATTTTCGTCGTTTATTCCGACCTTTCTTGCATCTGTTGCTATTGCATCAATCTGACTAATCATAGAATCATAGGTCATTTTTGTATCTGGATCATCAAATAAAATCTTCAAATGCTTTTTCATTTCATAAATCAAATCAGGATTTTGTTCACTTGGATTATATGTTGCAAATGGAATGACATTGTCTTTTTCAAATGTCACATCAGAAACTTCACTTTTCCCATTCATATAATTAATACGAACCCCTGGTTGAACATTATAACAATATCGATTAAAGCAAACACCTTCACCTGAATCTTCTATCGAATATGCTTCCATTTGAACCCCCGATGCCACAAGATTATCACTCTTATATATTGGCGTCACTCTGTATAAAACATGATTCCCAGTTTTTTTAATATAATCCATGACATCACTTTCTAATGGTTCCATGATATCTGCATTCATATAACGAGTTCCCGTAATTAGATTATTCTTGTCGTCTGCGCCACCTAGTCCATGCGCAATAAGATGACATCTATTATACAGAAATGCAGCACCGGCATCAGAATTAACTATATTAGGGTATTTGTCAAAACTCCATCCAGACGGAGTAATGCGTGTGATGCTTTTTCGTGGACTAGATTTGGTTACTTCTTCTTTGTCTAAACAAGCATAAGCAACGCCACATCTTCCATAAGAATCCATACCACTATACTCATAATATGATCCAATATTCTTTTTTTCTTGTGCGGTAAAATAAGGCTTATCGCCATTAATTGTTACATACGGTTGCCCGGAATATCCTTCAATAGCTTTTCCTTTTACATTGGCAGTTGTTTCAGACGGATCACTTGCTAAATAATCTGACAAAATATGAGAGTAGTAAAGAAGTGCTGAAAAGCTTTCGCACTTACCACTTGAACTACCAAATAAGTTGTTAATGAATCCAAAGTCAAAAACCTTATTTACGCTGTTATTAAGTATTTTCTTTCTTGTATTCTTAACCTCAACGTTGTTTTTATACTCATATTCCCAACTGTTGTGAGAGCAATCCAACAAACAATCATTTTTTATATTAATGTTTGATAACGAAGGTACTTTTCTTACTTTGTGCAACTTCAAATTATCGAGCTTCTCTTGCCCCAAGTTATCAGATTGCTCACTGCACAAATATAGTGCGTCCATCAGCAACTTTACATTATCGTCTGATTGGCGTTGCAAAGCATTGTCTCCAAAAATAATTTGTGTAACATAGGTTTCGCTTTGCTGATTGTTACAGGCGGCATAGGTCGTTATAGGAACACTTGATACCAATACCAATGAAAGGCAAAAAGCAGTTATACGCTTAATCATTTTTTCTTCCTTTCAAAAGCAATACTATTTATAATAAATGCCTTTTTTACTTTTTTGGTGTTATATACAAATACTAGATTTTTGTCAGGTGATTCTGCTACTGGTGTAACGGAAATAGTAATAACGTCACCATCCTGATATTTGTACTTTTCAGCTTTCTCGCTCATGTAAGTAACTGTGTAATCAGATACACCAGCTTTTTTTGGTCGCTTTACTTCATCTACTATCCAATCATCTATAACGGTATCTTTTTTTCCATTTGAAATGGTAAGTGAAATAGTTGAGCGATCGGAAATACATGTTGCTGGAATAATCAACTTTTCGCCATTGAATTCGATAGAAATATCGTCTGCTTTAATATCGCCAGTATTTTTCCCAAACCAAAATCTATTATCTAATGCTTCTGTCAGAAAGATTGGATCACTATTTTCGTGAAGAATAGAAACGATTTTATCTTTTTCTTTCTGCGAAATATCCATTTCATCAGCTAAGGCAAATAATAAATCACAATTTAAATAAAGAGACTCGTTTACAGGTGGCAAAGCAATTTTGCGTTCTTTTTCCAAGGCTTTGTTATATTCTTTGGCTTCTTCTTTCTCTCTTTTGGTTGATCCTTTCTTGACTTCTACTTGCTTGATATCAGCCAAATATATTTCATTCTGAGCTCTTTGACCATCAGCAAGAATATTTACATTTTCAAACGCAATAGCATATGCATTTTCTAAGTATGAGCGATTTTCAGTTTTTGCAAAAAGATCAATATATATCTGAGCTGTAAAATATCGAATACTCCAATCGAAATCTTCACCATCTTTATATTTTTTTGTATTTGAAAGAATCAAATCACAATACTTATCAGCAAAGGTAATATAATCACTCTCTGACATGGTTTCTTTCGCTGCAATTATTGCCATTGGTAATAATTTTGCGTAATCAAGATCCTTACGAAAAATTCTTGTAGAGATACCTTCATATTTGTATAGAGCATTTAAGCAGTTCTCATAATCTTCAGAATCATAATAATCTTTAACAAGTTCCAACCAATAAGGTCCGAATTGTTCGTAGGTATTCTGATTACTTTCTAACCAAGAGATTTTGCTTACAAGATTATCCTTTGCAGTCCATGTTACAAACGCTTCCACAGATTCATCATTCAAAGCATAATCACCTGGGAGATCATAATCCCTAACCATGTTATACATGTAATTCAAAGCATTTTTAGTACTATTATGCAATTCGTCTGCCGATTCATCATCTAATTCCCATCCATCCTTCAAGTATTGAAGATCTGCCTGAGATGTAGCCGAATCGTAACTGCTCTTAGCATCAACAGCCATATATAACACGGATGCTGCCATTTTCAGTGTACTTCCAGACTGAACTGCGCTTAGTAATCCCATCGGATTAGGAATGGCCTGTCTTAATGCTTGAGCTCGATTTTGCTCATATATGTATTCTAATCGATCTCTCTTAACGGAAATCATTCGATAACCATTAATGGTATCAAGAAGATTTGTTGATTGAGCTTGTGTTTTACTATCAACAGCATTTGGATAAAGATCATTCTTCAAAGAAGAATAAACATCTTCAAGAAATGCTTGATTATTAGGTGACTGATTAATTCTTTGCGTCAAAACAGTCATGTAATTCAACATGTTTACGGAATTGCGCTGTGTATTTGATAACACTTCTTCAGCTTCTTCTGTTTCTTCATTCTCAACAGATTCAGCTTCTTCATCTGTAGTTAATGTATTTTCAGAATTTTCTTCAATTATATTATCATCTACAGACTCACTCACTTCGGTAGAATCCTCTTCGGTTGGCTCCACTACAACAGATTCTTCTTTTGTATCTGTTGTTGAAATTGATGAATCAGAAGGAGTGGCGTTTCCACCACATCCTACAATTAAGGCCGTCATTGACATTGCCAATAATAGTACAATAGTTTTCTTTTTCATAACTCTTATCCTTAACCTGCAATTAAATAAATTTTGTTTTCATCAAAACAAATCTGTTCTGTATGATTATATATCTGAATCATATCCTCCATTTTGGCTGTATAAATACCAGTCTGGGGATTGCTTATAAGAGCAAATTCCTGCAAAATTCCAGATTCAATAGATTCTGCACTCTCTCTAATAGAAGCCCCGCTTTCTTCTAGAAATTCATCCACAGGTCCCTCTTTAACAACCGGTATACTGCCAATTAATTTTCCAACTGCCTTACTTGCAGTTCCAATGCCTTTGAGAATATTTGTATCAATAGTACCCTTACTCATTTTTTCAAGGAATACTGAACACTGTTGAAATAACTCACGATATTCCATGGACATCTTTTCAATTTTGGTTTTTATTCCTAAGATATATTCTTCTCTAAAGTTCCCGCTTAGCATTATTTCCATCAATGACGCCATTGAAAATGTATAGAGAGATAGACGATAGTATTTAAATTTCTTTAACAGCTCTTTTAATGTCATGTTTATCTGTACATGTGCAAGTACCAATTTTTTCCCTTTTAATATGCCATTGACTTTTTTCTGATATCCATCAATATTTTTTTGTGCTGTACGTTGAATATCAAGGACCAGCTTATGATTATTAGATATAAAATATTCATTGTCCCAATTCGTTTTGTATTTTTCAAGAATATCTGATAACACTTTAACGTCTGCTTCAATTTCAGCTTCCTTTTCAATCTCAAGAAATGCGATTATCTGTTCTTGCATCTCCTTTATTTCTCCCAATTGCTGTTCTACAGAAAAAAGTGCAACAGCCATCAGCATTATTGCAGGATTTACTGCAGCGACAGCTTCTGTGGTAGCTGTGAGAGGTCCAGCTGCTTGCAGCTGAGCAAACTTTGACGTACCTTCTGCAGTTTTGAAAGCACCCCAAAAATTTCCGTTTTTGGCTACCTTTAATGTATCTCCGACAGCTTCATTTGCAAGCCTATATAATCCCTGTGTTTCAATTGTTGTTGTCTGAGTGATTGTTCGTAAAGCTGGTAGCAATGATGACACACCAGCACCCAGAGTTGCTAATTGAGCAATAGGCATACTCAGTGTTTTTCTATTTGTTGTATCGGAAAGGGTATCGGATAGAATGTTTTGTGCACTTTCCATGATTCCCCTTTCATCTCGAATCATTTCTGTATCTCCTTGATTCGCAGAATCAATCTTTATTATTTCTCCCATAGTAAACCTCCATTTGTATTTTACATAGGATATGTAATTTTCGCGTACTATAATAGGTTATTTAGCTTCTTTACGTTCGACATAACGAAATTCGATATCATACCCTAAAGATTCTATCATCTGAACAAAGGTCTTATTTAAAACGCCTTCTTGCTTTTTGATGATACGATTGACATAAGGAGCTGTTGTTCCAATATCTTCTGCCAGTTGAGCTTGAGTAATTCCATTTTCTATACATTTTGTTTTTACATCAACTTCGATATTATTTCTTATCATATTAGTTCCTTTTCATAAGTTCATCTTATCCGATTCAGATAATTTATTATATCACAACTATAGTGACTAATAAATAAAAGAGTCTCAAATCTCATTTAGTTGCACGGCTTTTGGCAGAAAAAAAGCCCAGGAGAAATTTACTTCCCCTGCGCCCTGAAAGTTTCACTGATTTCCTACAACCCATTTCTGTAGATCTCATTGATCACCGCCTGGGCATGTTCCATCTCTTTTTTCTGGATAATCGCATCCCGGTCACTTAAGATCGCCAGCATCTCATCCACCAGATCTTCAATCCGGGGATTCGTCACCCGGTACAAATATCCTAGCATCCGGGTTGCGGTATAATCTGTATTCATATTTTTATAGGCTATTTCCGCACAGAACTCTTTTGGATATCCTCTGTCCAGCAAAACCTTGTATAATTCGTCCGTTCGATCCGATGCCATAAGCAGCCGCTCCTCTTATTTCAATAATTTCTTAAATCAAAATCCCTTCCAGATGATCCAGCTCATGCTGGCAGATCTGTGCCGGCCATCCACTTAGTTTCTGCCGCTGCTTTTTCCAATTCATATCATAATATTCCACTTCGATATTTTCATATCTTGTGGTTTTTCTCACGCCGGTAAGGGAGAGACATCCTTCTTCCGTTTCATACGGAGTATCCTTACTCAACAGTACCGGATTAAACATTACGATATCTACGAATCCCATATTCACAATTATGACTCTCTTTTTTACACCGATCATATTTGCAGCCATACCCACACAACCGGCACGATTTGCCTGTAGGGTATCCTGTAGATCCTTTCCCACTTGCAGATCTACCTTTGTAGCAGGTTCTGACTTTTGTCCTAAAAAGAACACATCTTTCATTATCGGTTTTACCATCTAGCATTCCTCCATGTCATATCATTTCTTCTTTTTCTTTGCATCGCTGAATTCATCCATCATATAGGAAACACCGGTTACTTCCCAGAATGCATCCTGCTTTTGCTTTCTTTTTTGTCTTATATTTTCTTTCTGTGTTTCATTTCTGCTTTCAATCTGTTGGTTCAGACAAACGATCTGATCCATTGCTTCATCATATAATTTCAACTGATCCGCATCTGCAAAAGGAAGCAGTGTCTTCAAGTGCTGATATCTTTCTTCAATTAATTTTTTCCGTTTTTCACGAACCTCATAATCAGAAGAACGCATGACAATCTGAGCACTTTCTCTAATAATCCGGCAATCATTTCTGATACTCTGATCGGTTGCCTGCTCCAAAAGTGCTTTGTCTATCGGCATTCCCTTTTTATATCCCTGTATCATGACTTTTGCCCATGCGTCTATGTCAGATCTTCCTTTTTTCCGAAATAATCCCATCTGTATACCCCTCCAG
Source organism: Anaerobutyricum soehngenii (assembly GCF_009697165.1). NCBI lineage: Bacteria > Bacillati > Bacillota > Clostridia > Lachnospirales > Lachnospiraceae > Anaerobutyricum > Anaerobutyricum soehngenii. The sequence continues at coordinate 22,424 of NZ_VULP01000012.1, forward strand.
AATCATATTCTGATTATATCAACAAAATCATATTTCTACCATAGCGAGGTTTTTTCATTTCCATGTTGTATAAGGAGCTCTCTTTTCCCATATAAGTGAGAGGTTCTTTTTCTAAGAGCAAGATCCACCCGTGTTTAACAGTAGTGCCATTTTGGCAACTGTTGCACTTACGGGTTTTCATCTTGATGGGGATTCCGTTTCCCCATGCCCTCGTTTTTGACATCACAGATGTCTTTTGGCTTCCACTGAAAAAGTGGTCGCAGCAACAATGGTACAAATGGAAGGGACAGCCATTTATACCTATGTTGGCATCACAATGTGATGAATGATTCCGTTGGAAGGGAGGAATATGGAGAGAAGAAATAAAAGAAAAGAAGTTACACATCCACATTTTGTAGCTGTACGACTTACTGATGCAGAGATGGCTCTTTTAGATCAGGGGGCATCTATTCTTGGGATTTCCAGATCAGAGTATCTAAGAAAATTACTTCTTGAAAAGGAAATTACAAACACCATCGAGGTGATAGCTGACATGGATGAACTTCGGAAGCTGGTCAGTGAATACGGTAAAATCGGATCGAATCTCAATCAGATTGCAAGGTATTTTAACACCGGCGGGGAATGGTCTGAGGAAATAAAGGATGAGATCCGGCAATGTATTTCCGAGCTGTTCTCTTTGAGAAAAGAAGTATTACGAATGGCAGGTGAATTACATGGCCATAATCAAACACATTAAAAGCAGAAACGCGAACTATTCTGATGCCCTGGAATATTTGCTTTTTCAACACAATGAAAAAACAGGAAAACCGGTTCTGGATGATTCCGGCAGAAAGATCCTGCGGGAAGAATTTTATATGGATGGACTAAATTGCGATCCAATGTCATTTGATAAAGAGTGCGAGAGGACTAATCAGTTTTTTCATAAAAATCAGAAAAGAGGAGATATCAAAAGTCATCATTACATCATCAGTTTTGACCCAGCAGACGCAACAGAATGTGGACTTACCGGAGAAAAGGCTCAGGCTCTTTGTCTGGAATTTGCCCGGAAAAACTTTCCCGGCTATCAGGCACTGGTAGTCACTCATACAGACGGACACAATGGCTCCGGTAACATTCATACCCATATTGTCATTAACAGTGTCCGCAAATATGCAGTTGATCGACAGGACTACATGGACAAGCCCCATGAGCAGGAAGCCGGTTATAAGCACCGGTCCACAAACAAATTACTGGATCATCTGAAACACGAAGTCATGGATATGTGTAACCGTGAAGGTCTGCATCAGGTAGATCTTCTTTCCCCGGCACCGTCAAAAATGACCAGAGGAGAATACTGGGTGAAAACCCATGGGCAAGATGAACTGGATAAAGTGAATACGAAAATCCGTGCTGCCGGACTGAAACCGGCTTCCACCGTATTTCAGACACAGAAGCAGTATCTGCGGGATGCGATTGATGAATGTTCCCAGCTATCCGGAAGTTTTGATGAATTCCAGTCGCTGCTTTTGGACAGGTTCAATATTTCTGTCATCGAGAAAAGAGGAAGTTATCGTTATCTTCATCCGGACAGAGACAGACGGATCTCTGCAGAATCTCTGGGTGCCAATTATGGAAAAGACTTTCTGGAACAGGTATTCCAGAATCATGAGAACAGGAAAGATCTTTCTCACGAAAGCACACACAAATCGAAAAGTGTTTCAAACGTCGATTATCATACAGATCCATTTGTCATCTTTTACATAAAATCAGAGCTTCGTCTAGTGACGGATCTTCAGACAAATGTAAAGGCGATGCAGAATCAGGCTTATGCCCGGAAAGTGAAGATCAGCAATCTCCAGCAAATGGCAAATACCCTGATTTATATCCAGGATCATGGTTATGACACCAGAGAGGATCTGGAACATCAGACCTCAGACATTCTGTCGAAAATGGAAGGGGCTCAGAAGCAGCTTTCTGATCTCACTTCCAAAATGAAAACTCTGAACTCACAGATTCACTACACCGGTCAGTATTTTGCTTCTAAATCAGTGTATGCAGAATTTTTGAAATCGCGAAATAAAAAGAAATTCCGGCAGGAGCATTTTTCAGATATCAGATCTTATGAGGAAGCCCGCGACTGGTTAAAAGCATTCTATCCGGACGGAAAGATGTTGTCGATGAAGACACTGAAATCTCAGAAATCAGAATTACAGGAATCTATTGATGCCCAGAAATCAGTTGTAAAACAATTTCGGGATTATCACAAAGAACTGGAAATCGCCGGTGCAAATGTAGATGCCATACTCGGAATGGAAGAACCATTCGTTCACAATTCTCATGAACAACCGGCACAAACAGAAAAATCAAAAATCAATACACAACACAAAAAGAAGGAGGACAAGACATTATGACACAAACAGAATTTCATTTGATCTTTGAACAGCAGGTGAAACGTTGTGAAGAAACCCTGTTGAACAAAGCAAAAGAATATACCGGAAACAGCCCGGACAGGCTCAGCGCATTTAAAACCGCTGCAGCCCTGCAGGAATGTACACCCCATAATATGAGGACATGACTATGATTACATTTGGAGAAAAATTACGATATTTACGGCAAAAAAACAATATGACCCAAAAACAACTTGGCATAGCTGTCGGATTTCCTGAAAATACTGCTGATGTCCGAATTGCTCAGTATGAGACAAATGCTCGCATGCCACGAGAGGAGCTATTGAAAAAAATAGCACAGGTACTTGGAGTCCAGAAAGAAATTCTCACTGTGCCGGTGCTCTCAAAAGCCAAAGAATTCTCTGCCGCATTCTTCTGGATGAATGAAATGGGTGAGAGCAGATTCCATTTATAATAATAAGATGGATTTGACTTATTTCTCATTTAAGCAAATCCATCTTTTATTCATTTTTGGATAAAAGTTGTATTTAGATTATTAAATATCCGGATAGCGATACAATCTAATAGCTCCTCAGCACATCCAGTAAATATTCCTTATATTGCTGCTTTACATTTTCCGGACCGGTGATCTTCATACCAGTCCCAATACCGGTTATCCAACCGAAAAACTGGGGACTTACCGATACTAAAACTCTGGTTTTAAAATGATCTTTTCCCTGAGGAATCAGCCATACATCATGACCAAATCGGTCAATCACAACACCAGCAAGTTCATTCTTACATTCCAGGGTAACTTCCGCATCTACGCCGCCATACATACCAAAGGTTTTCTTTGCAAATGTAGCAAGATCGAAATTCTTGAAGGAATCTTCTCCCTTACGATTTGTTTCCAGAATCTCGGTATTCTGCATTTTATCAACACGGTAATGTTTGATAATTCCGGCCGCTGCATCATAGGCCACCAGATAATAGTTCTCATCATCCCAGGTCAGTGCCCATGGGCTGACAACATAGAAGGCTCCGTCCTTTTTCAGTTTAAATTTCTTCTCAACCGTCCACTCTGCATAATGGAATTTGATTTCTTTGTTCTCGTAGATCGCGGTATGAATGTAATCCACGTTGTAATAAACCGTCTCGTTCTCTGTCTTCGGACGATTTACGATGAACACATATTTGGAAAGTATAGCAGCATCCGATCTACAACATAGCTTCTCCAATTTCGTTATTAATTCTTTGGATTTCTTCTCCGTAATAAACTTCGATGACTGTACAGCATCTACCAGAAGTTTTAACTCCGGCAGTTCAAAATCTCTGGAGCCGATATAATAGCCAGGATTCTTCCCCTTCTTCTGAATTATATCCAGACCATACTTTTTCAGAATATCCATCTCGGAATAAATCGTCCGACGATCTGCAGAAATACCATATTCATTTTCTAATATACTGCACAGCTGAGAGGCATTCAGAAGATGCTCTTCGTCTGTGCGCTCCAACATGATATCCATCAGATATAAGGTGCGGAGCTTCTGGTCCATGGTCGCCATGATGTATCACCTCTTTGATTTTTTAAACATTCCAAATCTCATATCCCTGTCGTCTGGCTGAATCATACACCGGCTGCATATTTTTCTGCAAAATATTATAAAATTCTTCTTTCGTATTTCCCGGCCGGTATAACTCCTGTCCAGCCCAGATAGAATGAAGATTGTCCTTATAACATGCCTCGAAACGTTTGTGTAATGCTTCCCTTTCATGAATCAGAGTATACATACTGTACTGATTCTCTGCAAAAACTAAAAAAAACGGATCCCATTTAGGAAGCTTATTACTTTTCGAAGAATTCAGTGAGGAATCCATCGGCATCAGATTCCAAAGTTCATCATTCATAACAAAGGACCATGGAATAAAATGATCCACGTCATACTGCTTTACATTAATCGGATTACCGGTAAAGACGTCACGTACTTCATGTACATCCAAAATACCTTCCCAAAGCTTTCGTACATTATTCAGCTTACGCATCTTTTCATCCATTGGTGCCAGTTTATAAATAAGCCCCGGAACCTCCGGATTATTATTCTGCAGCCATTTTACTTTCTCATATTGAATCCAACCCAGAATATTAACTGTATTGTCCTGGATCATCTTCATCCATTCCGAATTAAAATGAACTTCCTTTTTAAGCCTGCTGCTATTACCAAATGTATAGGGCAAACGAGTTACCGTGCTATCAATTCGCTTGATGTACTCCGTCAGCCTACGGATACTTCCCCAGGGAACTTCCTCCGCACTCTTCGAGAAAAATCCTGCCAGGGCGCGTCCCGGAACCATGTTAGTCAGCTGCTCCTTGGCTTTCTTCAATTCTTCATTATGCTCTCGAATCGCATTTTTAATTTCCACTTTCGATGCATTCGCCGGCAAATCACTAAGTTCTGTCAGTGTGAGTATCGCTCTTTCCAATCCGTCCCTTACAAGCCCATCTGACTGTATTCCACTGAGATGGATATGAAATTCCCTTACCGAATACCAGGCATTGCAAATCATCTCATCAATGATTGCATCAAAGGTTGTATCCTGAATACCTTCTGAAATAAGGTCTACAATTGCTTCCAGCCAGTAAAATTTATAGCAGTAGGAAGGATCCTTCATCATTTGAGAAAAACTTTCAATATCTAGGGTGTTATGATATTCTCCGTTGATATTTAGAGAATATCTGATTTGCGGATTATTAAATTGAGCCATTTCTCATTCCCCCTTCCCGGTCTGACATCACTGGTAATCCAGTGATCTTCTATCGTAAGTTCCGGAATATCCTTAATAAAATCCCGAAAAGTATCCTCTGTAAAATCTGTAAAATATCGACCATTCCTCTCACCTTCAAAATCACCATATTTGAAGGATGAGTAAATCACACCTGCGCTCTTCAAAGCTATACACATCTTTCGAAGAACCGGAAATAATTCCTTTTTGGGCAAATGAAGGATAGAAGAACAGGCCCAGATACCATCGTATTTATTAATATCATCAAGTTCCTGGAACAACATTTCTTTTACCTCAATGCCGGTAAAAGCACTTGCTAATTTACAAAGTTCTGCGGAGCCATCAGTTGCGGTTACATGGTAACCCTTTTCCAGGAAATACTTTGTGTCACGACCGGAACCACAGCCGAAATCAAGGATTGATGATTGGGAATCCAATAGTTGAAGAAACTTATCCTGAGCCAGATGCATGTCTACGTTCTGAGTATTCTCTATGAAGTTTTTGGCATTCTGATTATAGTAATCAATTGTATAATCCATAAATTCTTTCTTAAGATGTAAGTTTTCTATTAAGACTTTACCGCCACCTGTAAGCGTCTATATGTATCAGCTGGTCTTCTTGCAAAATCAGCAATCAATATCTTTTCAACAATTGCTCCATCTTTAACTGCCAGAATATTCCCATCGTTAAATACAAACTGTACATCATCATATTCAAATCCAATATTTACAGCATCTTTGTTAATCTCAGCATAATTAACGCTTCTCTTTAATTCCGTATAGAATCGATACTTCTCTTCAGATTCAATCAGAAGCTCTGGGACGTATTCACTATGCTGAAGCAAAAACATATTCGTATAATCACATGGAAATCCATGCTCTTTTGGTTGAATGGTATGATTAAGTGTTTCCCACTCACGAACAGAAAAACGATAATATAGTTCATCGCCATTCGCATGTGTAAGAGGAACTTCCTTGATGTTTTTCCTCCGCACTTTGGTTGTTCTAAGAACTTCCCCATAATAGCGAATACCTGCATCATTCCCAAATTTGTTTTTTGTCTGATACAAGGCTATATAGTGGATTGGAAGTCGATCATCAGTTACCTGTTTTACCGGTATATAGTAGAAATTCTTATCGAAACAAATATTAAACTGCTGCCTTGAACGGAAGGTTCCAATCAGCACATCTCTCTTCTCCCAGTTTACAACTGCAAGTTTTTCTTCTATACCACGAGGTAATGTTGTTCTTTCAAATGCAGACTCCTTGGAATCTGAAATCAGCTCATCAAGAAGCTTCTGGACCAACGAGGTCGCCCCCGGAAGGAATGGCAATCCGCCGATATTTACACTTTCAATACTCTTATAAAAATGATGTTGTTTATAAAGTTCTTCATCGTCATAAGGAAACAGAATATAGGCTCCAAACATAGTCTTCTCAAATGTAAATTTTGAAACCTTATTCTCATAAACGATGGAGTCTCTATATCGATGCATCGTATTGATGTCATCTACTTTTGGTCCAGGATTATTATTCGGATCAGGATAAAAAGCATTCTCTGGTTCTTTTTCAATGCGGTACTTAGCATCAAACACATATTTATAAGATACTTCCGTACCTTTCTTTTCCAACTCAAGCACGTTATCCGGTTTCTGATTTACTGTCTGAGTCTTTGTTTCACCCGGATTGTAAATCAATGTAATCTGCTCGCCTGTCTTAGGATTAATAAAACATGCTTTTGATCGCTTCCCTTTCACCAAGGTTATTGTGATACCGCTATTATCAATTTTAATAATATCCGGAGATACAAGCTGATACTGATTTTTCAAAAGAGTAAACAATTTGATAAAACACCAGTATTCATATAATTGTGCAGTATCTTTTACGGATATTCTGAAGAAGTCTCCATGAACAGAAAGTCCTCTTTGCATCATGAGATAATACTTGTATAATTCTCTGTATCCCGGAGCCATACCAAAAACCAATGACATGCTCTGTGCTGCGGAATATTCGGATACTTCTCGAAGAAAGCTGGTATTTAAAACATTACGCACCTTCTGAATCATGCGGTCAGCTTCAAGAAGTACTGTTTCTTCAGGATTCTTCACTGATTTCTTATATCTGATGATGAAGTCTTCAAGTTTTCTTATGGTTTCTTTCAGAATAAACTTAACAAATCGATTTTCATTGGTATCATATGTAATCTGCTTTCTTGCGGCTAATACTCGATCAACCATCAAATTACCGCTTCTATCCAGCATAATATTTGATTGATGAGCCAAAAGCCATTTCTCCGATTTTCGATCTGTACGTTTTGCTTTATATTCCGGAACAACAGTATGCTCGGTAACCAGTTTATGATGTGGAACTGAAGTAATACGCTTTGCCGCATTCACATATTTATCAAAAATCCTTGAAATGATTTGGAAAAAGATAGCAGGAACATTGTTCTGTTTATCTCCAATTGAAAATTCCTGGTATGTTTTCTGCATGAAGTCGATTGCAGCTGCATATACCATTTCAGAGACATCCTCAATCATACTCTGATAGTCTTCTTTATATGTAATCTTTGACGGATATACTTCTATACGAAGCACCATAATTTTTTTGCCATCAGCAGTAATTTCCAAATCTGTGTATCCTACAGAATTACCAAAATTAATAATACCCGTTATTAAAGTATCATTTCCTTCAATTATCGGACCGATTCTTTCTCGAATCAGATAGTTTTCATTCCAGAAACGTATGGCTTTCCCATTTCTGCTACTTATAACCAATTCATAATCGGTCTGTTCAAAAAACAAAGGAGCCACATTAATTGTATTCGCCGAATATCTATTACCATTTTCAAAACCCAAATCAATATCCTGGATTCCTACTTTAACCCGTTCCAGACCAATAGATGTGATGGCAACAGAAGAAGACTGCTCATCTGCGCAAGCAGTCACCGCAGTCTGTATCTTCTTACTTTTAATTACCAAATCAAGGTCTATCGTTCTGATTTCAAGTAACTTATCAGAGCCAGTAGGAAGTAAAGCCATCCTCTTCGAATCTCCTCATCATATAGCAGATCTTTTCTGCTGATTTTCTATACTTACAATCTTTTGTCTCTATATATGCCTGCATCTGTTCGCTGACAGAAGCTTGGCTGAGTCCGGTATAATCGCCGGCACACTTTTTGAACAATTCGCAAAGCATCTCCTTAATAGAAGTACTACTTCCCTGAATTCTCGGAAGAATCTTCTGCATAATCTCGTTATCGAATGCAAGATCTTTATCAAGTAATTCCGCTTTTTTATTATTAAGCATATAAAATACTATTTCATCTCTGACACGATAGCCAACATGAGCCTGTGCACTCTGCAGAATCTTATTGATTTCCTGAAGTTCAACACAAATATCAGTAACAAACTGCCTATCCTCTTCATCAACATCCGACATCAATGTAATATATTCTGTTTTCAGCAGGTTATTTCCGCAAGTCTGCGCCTCTACTACCTCCGGTATTTCTGAAAAATCAGGTACAAGATCTACATACGAAAACTCAATAGTATTGGCGCGATCAAGAACCTTCTTGCTGAACGGGAAGGTTGTCTCATCCATATTTACTGTTCCGATTACATAAAGATTCTCAGGAAGAATGAGTTTTCCGTAAATATCCTTTGCATCTTTATCAAGAATAATCTCGTCTGTGACAACATGCCCATTTTCTCGGTGCCTGGTTTCAATTATCGACAAAAAATCACTGAGGTAATATTCCACACGAGCCAGATTCATCTCATCCAAGCAAAGAAAATATGGAGTGTTTAAATTTTCCGGCTCAGCGGCTTCATGAATATATTTAATAATAGCTCCAGGAACAAATTCACCCTTCAGATTCACATGTCCAAACAAATCTGAAGAATCCGACCAGTCCGGACGTACAGAAACAAGCTTATACTTTGCTCCTATTGCCTCTGAAAAGAGTCTGACTAAACGAGTTTTTCCAGTTCCGGAAGTACCTGCGAGTATTACAAATGGTTTTGCTTTTAAACTAAGGTAAAAGTTTTCAATCAACTCATCATCATAACTGAAACCTTTAGAAGCAATATATTCTTTAATCAACTCCACACTCTCTTTTATTGATATTTCAGGCACTTCTTTCTCACCTACTTTCCATTCATATCTCATGATATCGAATTCCGTTAATGCATCATAAAGTTCGCTACGTAACCTCCAAAGATAATCTCCTTCTTCACCGTTATGTGCATCTCGGCCCAAAAACATAATTGTGTAATAACGATTCTGACCATTATCCCTGAAACCTATCGGACAATTTGTCTCCTTATAAATTCGTTTACCTAGTTGAGTGCAGTTTCCGATAATGGATGAAGGATTTCTTCCATACTCTTCACCAATTTGCTTACAACTTGCTCCATCCTTATGTTTGTAAAACGCAGCTAAAAAGCCTCCCCAAACTGGTCCGATAATCTCAGGATCATTTAATAATTCCAGCCATTGTTCTTTTGTGATACCTGGATTATATTCCTCTAAAGATGGCCACCAAATCTCTTCTTCCTGATTTAAATATTCCACATATTTCCTATATAAAGTTAAAGCCGCAGACAGATCCCCGTGCCCATGCTGTTGATTAACCGCCTCATAGTTCGGAAGATTCTTAATAAACTGATCTATATCTGAAAATTCTTCAATTACAGTAATTTCTAAGACTGGTTTAAAAAACTGTACTCCTAACCACTCTTCGGCTTTTTCCAATGCACGAACATACCTGTAGATGGTACTTTCAGAATAATTTTTATCTGGAAAATTGTTTAACCACGCTTCGAATGTTAAATGTCCGTTTAAACTCAATTTAAATTCCGCTGCCAACTTCTCTAAACTTGCAACAAGCGATTTGCGTGATTTTGCCTTTGCAAACTTTAACGCGCCCTCGTATGCCTTAACCCCATCCACATTTCCATTTTCCTCTGCAATGTGACGGACATAGTATATGAGCAAATCACTATTTTGGTTCCATGTAGAACCTTTTCCTTTTATCAAGTCCGCATATAAAGACAAATAAAATTGTGCAGATGACTCATGAATATTATCAGGATACATATTCAATATTTCTTTCGTTGCTTGCTTCAGAGATATTTCCTCTTTGTACACTGCCTTTCCTCTGATATATAAATCTTCAATTAATTCCTGAGTCATTTTTCCCATAATCATTCTCCATTATTGTGTTTCCACAATTGTTTGTATTTCAGTAACAAGTCGTTCCAATGTATCCATCCGTTGCTTTTTCTTAAGTTCACATTCCCAAACTATGATCACATGCCATCCTGCATTCTTTAATTCTTCATATTGTTTTTTATCCCTGACAATATTTGATTCTATTTTTTCTTTCCAGAATTCAGAATTACTTTTTGGCCAGACAAAATATTTACACCCTTCATGTTTATGCCAGAAACAGCCATTGACAAATATGACCGTTTTATACTTCGGTAAAACTATATCTGGCTTTCCAGGAAGTCTTTTATCATTTTTCCTATATCGAAATCCCTGAGAAAACAGATACTTACGTACAATTTCTTCAGGTTTTGTATCTTTCCCTTTAACCCGGGACATATTATAACTTCTTGTTTTTTGATCATGTACGTCCATTAAATAATCCTTATAAACGATCAAAATAATCCTGTAATCGTTCTACACAAGCCTTTTTTGCTTTTCTCGCCCACGCTTTATCTTCCATTGACACACGATTGCTAAAACTGATTATTTTTCCATCAAAATCGATTACCCCATCGCGTTGTAAAGATTTAATCTGGTTATATTTTAGATACTTTACAACCTGATCATAATTTGGCTTCCCCTGACAGAAGAGTCCATCCTTCTCTGGCTTTAATTCTTTTTTTATACGAGAAGCATAGTAGCGAATAAACCATTTTGCCATCTCATCTATGGTCTTTGGCTTTATTTCTTTCGCATTTCCCAACAATCCCAGAATAAATACTGCTTTATAGGAGTACGTCATGGCCATTTTTCTACAGTGCTCATCTAAATGAATAGCATACTCATCTGCATCAACCATTGTAGTACTTTCAAATCCGTGCAGAATCGCCATTTTTGTTGCAAGCTCCTGAATAATTAAAATGGCTTCCTTGTTATCTGTAAGGTAGTACTCTCGGATAGCATGTTTCAAATCAATTTGCATTTGTTCAAGATTATCAATCTGTTTTTTTGCCATGATTTATTCCTCTCCATCATTTATGATATCAGCAAAAAAACCAATTTCCTTATCTGCCAGGGTTCCAATAACTGTACCTCTGTCAAGAAGTCTGTTACCCACTTCACAGCAGGTTTCGGGCAGAAGAGTACAGTTATGGCAAGCTGCTAAATTCAATGATTCTGGACCTTGTCCAGCCGATTGAATACAAACAGGATCAGAAGTACACCAAGATGCATTTTCCATTGCACTAAGGATAGTATCCTCAATTCGACCTGTTTCACCTTGGCGAACAAGTCCTCCTAATGATCCTTCAGAATCACCGGAAGCAGTATAAAGAAGAAGTCCGTACATCTTTAAATCATTACTCGATTTTTCACAGTAAATTCGTTCCCTGATTGACGAGCTTCCATAACCACAATCAAAGCTCAACTGATTTATTATTAAGTGTGCAAACGTATGAATTAAAATAAATTCTGGTCTCAAGTTGCCATGATCGTTAGCACCAATTTTTGCATTATGATATGAACGATTCAATATATTTATACGTTCTCTGACATTAGGTTTGTTTGCCCACTCCGTCAGTTTTTCTTCGTCAAACTCAAAAAAAATTCCCTCTCCATAAACTTCAATGGCTGGAAGCCATTCCTCATTACCCAGACGAAGTTCCTTCTTACTTTCAGATATTCTTTTGCTGGGTGCATCCAATCGTGAGAAACCAACAAATGCACGTGTTTCTCTAAGTTTCGGTACCAACGAAATGCTCTTGAAATACTTACGGATTACAGGATTATATTTTTCAATCGGATAATTGATAGAATGAAAATCCTCCACATCATTACCACTATTCTTGATTAAAACCTTGTATTCTTCAAGACGGTATTCGTCTTCTGTCATATCCTCCGTAATTTCAATAGCACCTTCCCGTTGATTTGCAGCATCAATAAAAGCCTGATATAGACGATCCTTGTCAACATGATTCATATCCGCAATATAATCTATTAGAAACCGGTTCAACTCACCATTAACTCTGCTGGAATTAACTCGTTCAAAATGATCTCTAAGGATACCTGCAATAATACTATTTTCAGCATTATTCTCTGTTGGAATGTGGATTGAACTTCTTGTATCTGCAAACCAGACGTTAGTGGCACCACGAAGTACAACCTTTATCTGCTCCGGATCTGCAGGGCATACTTCATCTCCCTCAAGCCCAAGCCAAGGCTTCGAACAACGACAACGATATCCGATTTTAGCTAATGCACCTTTTGCGGTTGCTCCTGCAAGAGATCGATGAGCTCCACATGTACATGTATAATGAACACCCGACAAATTAGCAGAGGATCCGCCGGTACTTCTACGAATTCTACAAGTGTTGGGATCATATGTATATGCAGCATTCTGATCGCCACTATGAGTCCACTCTGCAATAGGAAAATCATCAATATGCCCCTCAGGACATACTACGACAAAACGTTCCGGTATCATTTTTCTTCGGAATTTTCCTTTTGAAGAACATACTCGACCATTAGGCCATTGGTACTGATCACATTCAGGAAGGGATTCCTTGTAGTAAGTTGTTTTTTCCATACTTCCACAAAATGGACAATAATGCCATCTTGGAAATCTTATAGTAGGAATTTTTATATTACAGTTTTCCGGATCAGCATTCCGCTCCCTGAAATCCGGTGGCCATCGTAATTCTTTTACACCCAGACGTTTTGTCAAGCGTTCATCCGTTATTATAAAAGGCTGTTCATTCTGATATCGCCAAGCATCCAGACCAGTCACCATCAATGACTCATCATTAGGAAATGGAACCATTGCTCCCACTCCCCATGGACCTATCAATGCACTTCTACGCATTGGTCTTTTTGAATATGCCATAATTAAACCTCCTTAGCCTCATATCTTGATGATAGTTCCGCTTCACAACTTGAATCAACACTTCTCATAGAAGTAGGCGTTTCAATTCCGGCTTTTCCCCAATGTCCGTTTTTGTGGCTTCCGGCTGAGTACATGAGCGGAACATCATTCGCATATGATTTGTCACGATTATACTTTGGAGCCCAGCAATCTGGTTTATAGTCTTCCCAATGAGCAATTACCCATTGCATTCTATCCAAAGCAGCATTTAACTCATTAGCATCTATATTTTTAATTCGATTTCTGAGTATATTTTCCACATGATCAAGCATCTGCTGATTTGGAATAGCAGGCCTTGTATCATTGTAAGCAGAATCATTTTCCAATCTCATTATACCGATCATGATGGCATGTAATGCTCTTTCTCGTACTGGAGCAGCAAATGGAGTAACACTGGTTGGCTCTACACTACAATATAATCTGGAATGATACTCTTTAAAGTGCTCATAATGAGATTTATCTCTGGGACGACCAGGTCTATACAGTGTAAATATAATACCAGGTGCATTCTTAGCATTCCGGCCGACTCGACTGGTAGCCTGAATATATTCAGAGGTTGTTTTAGGCTGTCCAGAAACAGTCATCAATCCTAATCTGGATACATCAAGACCAACAGAAATCATATTGGTTGCCAGACATATATCAATAGGATATTCGCCATCCGCAGGCTTTTCACCATCATCATATCCAATGTTCAGATTTGCCAGGCTTGCGGTCACCTTATCACCAGAAATTCGGCTAGTCAATTCTTCATCTCTCCATATATATCGTCTTTTCTTTCTATATTCTTCTTTTCCATAAATCTTGTCATAGAATCGACGTTTGTAGATAACATCAAGATGTTGATCAATATCCGCTCTGATCCAGGTTCTGGCTTGTCCCAATTCTCGAATACTGTTATAATATCCAATATTTGTCCAATACGGATCACGGTCTGATTCTTTTTCAACCTGCAATTCCTTAGCTCCATACAGCAATGAAGAATACAAACGAATTGCTGTTGTTGCATCAGAAGAAGAGCCTGTTGCCAAAATACCTACATATAACCTACCATTCTGAGTCCTATCTTCTTTTGCAAAGAAAGAATTTCCCGCATTAAGTCCGGCTGGCGGAAACTGAAATACATTATCTTTTCCGCAAGCGTATAATGCATGGCATTGCTCTTTTGCACGGCTGATTGTTGCTGTTGATGCAATGATTTTGGGATGCAGCTCACCGTCAGTTGTTCTCTGTGTACACAATTCGTGAATCAGTGTTTCATAATGACCAACCATAGATCCCAGCGGTCCGGAAATTAAGTGTAATTCATCCTGGATAATCAAATCCGGAGAAGTTACCTTTTCACCATTGTAATATCCAAACAAACCTTGTGCCTCCGGTCGGAATGGCAACATTGCGAATTTATCTACTGTACCCAGTAAAAGAGTTGGCTTTACTTCATAAATATCATCATCAATCACGTGTAATGGTAATGGATTTTTCTCAGATGAAAAGTCGCAATTATTTGATACATTGCTACAAACAAATTTAAATGTTTTCTGTCGGTTTTTTCCAACTCTCTTAGAGTAGCCTGGTAAGCGACGATCACCATTCTTCAGCTTTACTAATCCCATCTGCGCACCACACCATGGACATTTCAAAATCACAAAAGGATTTTCATCACTTTTTTTATTATAAAGGTCTTCATATGCTTTTACTGCATCCTTCATTTTATTAGGAGTAGTGGCAGCTCCTACCCAAAGACCAATTGAAATCATATTATCCCCAAAAAGGTCAGTATGTGACTTTCTGATTTGTTCACAAGCACAAATCATTGAAGATGCTCTTTCATACTGCTGAGCGGTAAGCAATCTGAGCGTGTATCTCATAAGAATAGCTGTTCCTGCATCATCACGATTCAGAAGCTTTCTTATAAAGATTGTATATGCTGATAATCCAAGGTATGCTTCTGTCTTTCCACCACCAGTAGGAAACCAGATAAGATCCACAATTCCTCTTTCAGGGCTGCGACGATTTGCCATTGATTCCAGATTTATGAGAACAAATGCAAGCTGGAAAGGACGCCATTTTCCATATACCTTATGTTCCTTATCATACCAGGTTGAGTCATCATAAGGATCAGGTAGTTTATTAACTGGATTGAGTAACGTAATTCCATCATGACCATCATCTTCCCATCTTTGTAATGGAAGATTATAATGAAGCTGCTGCATTAACATTGCCAAATTCATATATTGAAATGCAATTCGTACTTTTTCATTAGTTTGAAGAATATGTATACCGTTACGCATCCTGGCAAGACATTTTTCACAATTCGAAATATGCCTGTCTGCAGTCAATGTATATCGTGAATCTAATTTTTCCTTTTCTGATTTTAATTCCTGAATCCAGTTTTCATATCGATCACACATCAACTGAAGTTCCTGAATATTCTCTTGGAAATTACCCTCCGGACCATATTTAATCATCTCAAGTGTTACTCCTTCAATAACACTTGGAACAATCGGTTTTACTTCATATGAAGGAAATATAGCAGACTCAATCCAATGCACACCATTTTCGGAATCTTCCCAATCTGCAGCACATCCGTGACCAATTGCATAATTGCGAACATTTCGGTATAAAAGCTGATTTGATTGATAATCTTCATCATTAACATTTACTCTTTGACTGTCTGGAAGCGGACTGAAACCCAATTCAGATTCTAGGCGGAATTTCACCTGAAAAAAACATTGCTCATCATTGAAAGTATCCGGTCCTTTATTTGTATTTTCTAATGTAAATGTATAAATTGAAAAGTCACCTTTTTTATACCTGTATGTAATATCCATCTGAAGCTTTGTATTTCCAACTTTTATCTGTTTAATTCCATCGGAAACAGTTGGTAACTTAATTGCTTCTTCATTGTTATTCCAGTTAATAGCAGTTCTGGGATATCGGTATACTTTTTTGCCGGTTCTTGAATCAGTAGCAGACATTTTTGTATAAGTACCTGCCGAAACATAGATTCGAATATTATCATCTTTCATAATACCTACAGTCATGCTCATAGCAGACTGTCGATATGCATTAGATCTGTTTATTAATTCCTCCGCGTCTTCCAGATATTCAGCTTTAGTTCCTGAATTTTGAGGTAATTCTTCTGTAGCAGTATCGATTATTTCTGCTGTTTCTGGTTGCTCTGGAATGTCCATCTCTTCCTGCAAAGATTCTGATTCTGAATCCTCTGAAACCATTCCCGGAAACAAAATTCCTGCTATGTATCTGGTGCTTGGAGCATCAGCACTAAGAATTTCTTCTCCATTTTCTTGTTTTGTACCTTCCCAATCAATTGGATCCGGGCCTATAAATTCTCGTTCTACAAATGTTTTTAATTGATTTCTTCTTGTGTCAGCCATTTAAAAAAACCTCCGGATGCATAACTGATTATATTCATCGTGCGCTGCCTTAGAATGCAATACATATAATCCAGATCTTGCCCTACTAAATGCAACATACGACAATTTTATATCCTCATAAGATTCAATATCCGTTAATATAATTACTGTATTTTCCAATCCTTTAAATCCCTGGATAGTATTAAATGTTATTTCCTCAGGTACAGGTACTGTATAATTCTCTACTCTAATTCCACCAAGCATACTAACCACAGATTTTTCTCTTTTATGCGGAGATAAGATTGTGATTCGCCCGTTCTCAACTTTGTTATCTGATAATTCTCTAAGAATTTTCAACAACTCCTTCAATTCATCATCTCTGGATGTATATGTTCTATATTGAACCGGATTACCTTGTATCATACCTTCATATTGAATATCTTTTGCAAATCCTGTCACAATTTTTATCTGATCACATATGTATTGAGTATTTCGACAATTTGTTGTTAGTTTGTATCTGATATAAGATGTACATTCGTCCAGCATGTCCATAAAATCAGCTTCTGTCATATCATTCGCATATATTGCCTGCCTATTAAAATCGCCAAAGAAAATCCATTTTCCTCGCGAAATACCTTTCTTCAACATAGAATCAAAGCATGCTAAATACGCTTCTGACATCAAATCTTGTGCTTCATCAATAATAATACGATCAAATATTCCACCATCCGATTTGAGTACATTTGAAACCATTGTTGGAAGTTCTTGTGCAAAAAACAGATTCATCTTTTCTGCTGAGTCAGGGAAGTTTACCCTCATGTGCTTTTGCTGAACTACTTTCATCAGATATCCATGAAGAGACCCCACATATACTGGGCGTAAGGATTCTCCTTGCTTTTCAAAATATTGCTGTAACCAACTTGCCAAAAGATTGTTGTAGCAGAGCAGTGCGACTTTTTCTCCCTTTGCAACATATTTCTTTACTGTTTCAATTGCCAACAATGTTTTTCCAGTTCCTGCAGATCCTTTAATTAAACATCTTGGATTGTCTTCCAGCTGATCGATACATTTATACTGATTAGCTGTGAGGCTAACTATTTCCTCTTCTACATAGTTATATTGAACTCTGAGAGATAATGCCATATCAAAATCGCCTCTAAGAATAGATGCCATGTATCTGACATCCTCTACTGTAGGTCGATTTTGTAATGTTACATCACCGTATTGTGTATTCCAGCCTTTAACAGAGCCTTCCGCGATACGTTCTACAAATGCACGAACATTCCGTCCATCGTTACAATCAAACACCTGCCATTGTTCTTCATCAATACCAACTGAATCATAGGCAACATCCGGAAACATTACGCCAATGCCAAAAAATATCTTTTCAAGATGTTTATGTGCAACATCTAATTTATCAGAAAGGCTCTGACGGATACTGTACATACCATCCCATGCCTGATCAAATGGCCCTTTTGATCGCTTATCTGAATGTCCGTATTTATCTGTGAATGACCAGATTCCATCAGTTCTTTTTACTCTTCCCCCTTTTACTTCGAGAGCAAAAATCCCAAGCATTGGAATCATTACAAAGAAATCCACTTCTCCATGTATGTACTTATTGTGGTTTACAATACCAAGTGAGTGTAAAACCACCCAATCTTCAGTATCTTTTGCATTTTCAAACCACTCAAAAATATGTCGTTCCGCATTGCTTTTCACATCAGGTGAAATTGCAGATGGAATCATTATTGCCATACAGTACCTCATTCCTCAATTAATCTGTTTGTATCTGATGAATCAACCGGAACTATAGAACCAACGTCTATTATTTTCAATATCTTCGCAGTTCCAATACCATCGACGTTTATTTCGATTGGTTCCCAGAAATTGAATGGATCAATCTTTCCATATCTTTGTAATTCTTCTGCCAGCTTAACCTTTAACATATCCGATAAGGTTCTTCCAGCTTGAATATGTGCAGATCTTACAACCCTTGCAGCTTCAAAAATTTCCTCCATCAATTCTGACAAAACCTGATTTTGAGTTACTTTTGCTATATACTCAAGATCCTCTATTTGTCCCGGAGCAATAACATTGTCATCTTCAATCCATCTCTTTACAGTCGGATATCCCTTCGAAAAACCAGCCTCAACCAGACTTTCATAAAACTGTTTTGGTGTAGTAAAAAGCAGTTCTATTTCTATAACTTCTTTCCACTTTCTTGCAAGTTCCCTCAAAGAACTTTTCCCGCTGCTCTCCAAAATCAAATCTGCCATTTCACGAATAATATCCTTATCGGTTTCTCTTACAATAACAAAATCCCCATTCCTAAGTTTATCAGGCGTGACCGTATCGATCCTTTCAGATTCCTGCATAATTATATTTGTAGCAGAGACCACCTCATGTCCCATCTGATAAAATGCAATGTATCCACCAACAAAGTTTACTGGCACGGCATCGACAATTTCATTACATGATTTCTGACCGGATTTTACATATCTTCGAAACTTGTTATTTCTTAAAATGGTATCAATTTCTTCCTGTTCATCTTCAATCGCAATTTCTTCATCAGAAATATCCTCATCATCTTCACTGATATATCTGGATGAAGATACCGAAACATTTGCAGAACTAAAAGAGTTTTCAATTGTTTTTTTATTATCGGAATTTTTTAGTGCATATTTCCAGTTCTTTACATCGTGATTTTTCCATCTGTTTTCATAATCATACAGAAGAACAATATATGAAGTTGTATGGTAACTGAAAATCAGTTTTCGCATAATTGCTCTTTTCAGCCATCCAACAATAATCGTTACATCATATTTAGTATTTGACACTGCATAATATTCAGACGGATAAAAAACTTCTAATTGTATGTTCTTATCTTTAAGTTCATTTTTCCAGAAATTTTCAGTTTTATCTTTATTTCCTCTTTCCGGAATTACAAGACAAATCCTTTTACCTTTGTTCACTTCAATCGTATCTTGTAGTGCTTTATGTTTATTTAGCACATATCCATATTTGAATATTCTCCTGTAATTTTTGATAACCCTGTTATAATCGTCGTATTCTTCAGAAGAAATATAGGTCTTCTCATGATCGAGTAGACTTTGACACTCATTCAGAATATGACTGGCTGTTTGAATCTCAATATCTGAAATCGGGACGGTTTCACGCATGACACTAAAGGAAATGTTGCTCAACTTGCCGTACATATCCATTATCTGAACAGACTGCTCCTGAGTCCTTCTACGGTATTTAGCCAAAATTCTGGCAGATTCACTTATTTCGTTTCCATCCATCTTGACATAATGCAAATTCTGCTTTGCACAATGTTCAATTGTTATTTCAGTCTCTGTTTTCTGGTCTGAATATAAAGCTTTTGTGATACTTCCTTTATCCCATCTCCATATGTTGAATTTTCTATTTAACAATTCCCCTAAATCTAACGAATTTGATGTATCTGTAACAAATATAACAGGAACACCCGTTGCCAGAATATCATCTAAAACATCAAGCTGCGACAGAATCAGGTTCATATTGGAAATATCTACAATGAGCGATTGAATAGGATTTCCATTTTCTATAGCTGCATTTACCGCATACAAATCAGAAGAAAAGACAACCGCCGGGATTCCGGCCATTTGCCCACTTCCCAGATTTATAATTTCACCTTCATAATTCGTTTGTCCCAATAAAATATAATGACTAAGTTTTTCATTACAAAATCTCATATCTGCCAATTGCTCTTTAATGCCCTTTACAGCACTAACATAATATACAGACGCTGACATGTGTGTCTTATATTGTATCAATCTGCTAAGATATGATCCTGTTTCTGAGATAAGTTGATTATTTTTCTCTAAAGCCTTTCTTTCCTTATAAAATTTATTCCATCCACTCAACGGTCTTTTGGTATCTGTTTTTTGAAAAATTGGTGCTGTAGCAACCGGAAATGAATATCTGTCTGTATCTGACATGTGAATATGCATATATCTCTTATCATTCATTTCAGATATACCCAGGAATTCAACCACTGCATTACCAATTTTTAATTTATCTCCGGGAACAAATTCCTCAACAGAATATTTTTTTTCGATTTTTCCTGTCTTAATATTATGAATAGCTCTTATTAAAGCAAAAATAAGTGCAGTTTTTTCCCGTTCAGGGAATACCAACACATGCCTTTTTCCCTGGTACTGGACCATTTTATCCAACATCAGGATGCTGCTTTTAACAATAGCCGGAATAGATATATTCGTATTTCCTCCATCAAAGGACAAAGTTATCTCGTCCATTTCATCAGGTACAGATATTAATTTTTCCAGATAATCATTCCATGCTATCATAAGAACCTCCAGTTATTAGTTCTCCGGATTAAAACCTTTCTCTAATGCTCCTTTATAAACTTTAAGAGCCTGTATCGATTGCTTAATACTTGGTTTCTTTTCTCGCCCAATTAATGTTCCGACAGAAAATACAATACTCCTTTGCCACGGAGCAAAATTCTGCGTTTCTTTTGCCCAGCGTGACAATTCAAACCATGTTGTTGCAGGAATAGATGCAGCCTCATCAATAATTGACTGATCATTTTCTGTCAACTCAATCGAGCTATCAGTCACCTGTTCCTTTTTTGCTTTTTCTACAGAAATCAATTCATCAGCGAGTTCTTTGCTGATTTCATATTCGTGTTCTCTGATTTCTTTCCAACATTTTTCTTTTTTACACCATTCACCAACGTTTGCTCCACCTGGAGGGTTGACAATTGTTTGCTGGATAAATCTTGAAACTTCGACAATTTCTTTTTCCAATGCTTCTGTTAGCGCTTGCTCTTTCCATATTCTTTCCAAATCAATTCTCTGAGCAGTTTTATATGACAGAAAAGCAAGTGTATATGTTACAATATTAGCTCTATATCCACCATATTGTTGTTGAGATACTAACTTCTCTGTGCGACGAAACATAATCGCCTTTGCTATCAGATTATGATAATATTGCTCATCAGGTAATTTCCCTTTTCGCTGACTTACACGAATGGTAAATCTGCGAAAGTTTTTCTGAGCACCTTCACTAACATAGAACGGAAGCTGATCCCAGGTATTTTCATATTTTGCAAGATCGGTCTTTGTAAAAAGCGGATGCTGTTCCTTGTATTTTTTTCTACGTAGAGTTGTAGATTCTCGCGCAAGCATATCAGCATACTGTCCACGAGCTCTTTCATAAAACCAATTCTGCGGCAATAATCCTCCCTGAGCAGGCGCCCAAATAGTTCTGGATAACTCCTCAATTCTACGATGATAAGGATCATTTGCAGAGAAATCTGCTACCTGAACTTTATTCTGGGTATTTGAAAATGCTGAAATTCTTGGCACTATATCATCCATATCATCTGATGAATTAATAACCGAAATCTTCATTTGCACAAATACCTTACTTAAATCAGCGTTTACTTTTTTATCTTTATGTGCATTGAAAATTGAAGCAGTTGTCTGTCCACCATTAACAATCTGCATATCGCGTATACTCTTGATTGACGGTTTCCCGTTTTCATCACGCACAATTTCAACACTTTCTGCAGTGACAGAAATACCATTATTGTAAGCCAGAAACATATCTGGCTCATCTCTCAATGTATCGCGAATACCTTTATTGACAGCTCCTTTAACCTGAAGGAATGATCTTACATTCTTTTCCAGAAGTCGATCTCTGAATTCATCATATAACCCGGCCAGAAGTTCACCACTGATAATTGCAAGGTATACACTATATTTGTCACTCGTTGCATTTTCAATACATGGTATTGTCAGGTTAAATTTATCCTGGAAATCAATTTCTATAGTCTCTCTCATCTTTCCAGACATAACACATCTGTAAAGTCTATCAATATCCCAAATCGAAAATGATACTTCCGAATTTCCTATACTTATATTTTTAAAATCAATGGGCTTAACTAAGCCATTTGTCAACGCACAGATTCGAACAGTTTTAATATCATCCTTATGATCATGTAACGAAATTGCGAATTCATAAGTATCATTATCTTTCTGAAAGGATGTGTATAAATCATTCACTGCTTTTTGGTATAACTGAATAGCTCTTTTTATTGCAGCATCAATATCCTGTTGCCCAATTGACTTTGGTTTATCATTATCATTATAAATACTTACGTATATTGTTAGGTTTTCATAATCCTCAGTTAATGAATACGCATTTAATTGTAGACCATATCCCCTGAACGGACACATAATATAATCGTCAGCTTCCCCTGCCTCTTCGAGATATTCAAGCATTATTGAAGTAAAGAAATCTTCAATATTCCAACCGCTCAAATCAGCATCTACTGACATTTGTATTTCTTCAAGAAAATCCGTATAAAACTGTTCCATTGTTTTATTAGCCATGGTTTTCTCCCTCTAATGTATCTGCCACTGCAGTTGCAATTGCGCTAGCCATAAGTGGCGGAACGGCATTTCCAATCTGAAGAAGAGCTGCAGTTCTTCCACCTTCAAAGTAATAGTTATCTGGAAATGACTGTATTCTGGCTGCTTCTCTGACAGACAACGAACGGGCCTGTTCTAAATTAGGATGAATAAAATAATGGCCATCCTTTGAAATATGCGCAACCATTGTTTGTGAAGTATGAATGTTTCCAGCAACCACTTTAAATCTATCCAGAAAAGCAGTTCGGTTCTTATGCGTACATAAATCTTCCGGAAGATCTGTATACCTCAGTCTTCGCCTCTCATCATTTTGATACCAGGCATTAATTACGTGTCTATAAATTTCTCTGTCTTGTTCTCTGGTAGGCCTTGCTTCATGCCATGTCAGGATATCTTCTTCTGATCGGATTCCTGATTCACGCAGATAATCTGTCCTATCATGAGCATAGTGGTTATTTACTTGGCCAGGCTGTAATGCAGGAAGATCTGCCAAAAGATCGTCCACCACATACTCATTAAATACATCTCCTACTTCCGGAATAACAGGATACTCAAACTGAACACCTTCCTCATGCTGTTTCCCAATCAAAATAACTCGTTTTCTATTCTGAAGGACTCCATAATTACTTGCAGTAAGAACTCGCATATCCAAATCATAACCAGCTTGACGGAATCTCTCAGTCATATCTGCAAGGTATCCACCGTTATTGGCACTCTTTAGACCAAGGACATTTTCAAAGACAAACATTCTCGGATGATAACGTTCCAATACATCTGCATATAACTGGTACAGAAAATTTCGTGCATCACCTTCCATGTTGTTTTCGCTACGCGCACGACCAACTAAAGAATATGCCTGACACGGTGGTCCTCCAACCAATACATCGATATTTTCAACATTCTGAACGTCCATCAAAGCATCAATTGTATCAAATAAAGCTGGCATTCCATTCTCATTCATCGTTTCCTGAATAACAGTATCAAGAATCTCATGTGGCACCATTCCATATAATTCTTCTCTTGTTATTTCATTTCTCAAATATCTGTTATAGTCTTCCAATCTATCATTATTTTTGAGATAGTAATAACAATTTCGTGTTTTCAAAGTGAGGCAAGCCTCTTTCTTCATTTCAACATGAGCAACCGGAATATGGCCATTTCTGACAAATCCTTCCGATAATCCTCCGGCACCCGCAAAGATATCAATATATGTCAGTGGCATGTCTGGAATTCCCCTTTATATCCTTAGTATCGTTTATGATTTCCATAATGTCGCCAACATCACAATTTAATGCTGTACATATTTTTTCAATGACAACTGTATTCACAGTTCCACCTTTCCCCATTTTTGTTACAGAAGCCGAACTGATTCCTGCCATTGCACAGAGATCTTTTTTCTTTAAATCTTTATCTATTAACAACTTCCATAATTTTTTATAACATACAGCCATTTTTTGATATCTCCTTACAATAAGTACTAACAACCTGAAAATCATATTAATGTAAATTATATCAAAATTATCGCTTTAAGGGAACAAAAAATCTTGTATTTTACCACAAAAATATTGTGATTGCAATATAAATTATTGTTTTCGCAATATTTAAATTATTGTTTTCGCAATATTTAAGTACCTTGAAAATTTAAAAATTGTAAAACGGAACAAACTCAACAAACTTAGAGGCAACAAACTTAGAGTTTATAAACTTCTTTTATTTATATATCGCATTAGAATATATGTTCTTTGTATCCAAATACAACATTAGCTGAGATCATACAAACAATCTCAGCCACTATATCAATTCGGAATGTATCTGTATTGCATAATGTATCTCTCATTTTCCTATCTGAATAGCTTTATTCATTAACATCTTCCTCAACTTTCTTGTTCTTATGATCTATCAGACTCTTCTTACAGATCTTGCAAATAGTTCCATACTCTGTTACCATCACAACCTTTGCCTTTGCCGTGTCACCGATCTTGTCATAAATTCTTCCGGCACTCATGCTTTCACCGATTACAGTATGAGTACTATTTGCTACATGACCAATATCACCAAGGCCTTCCATCCTGACAACGATTGCTTCTTTATCATATTTGTTGTCAGGTTCTTTCTTTAGCTGTAAAATTATTCCTGGCTTTAGAAAATCTTTACCGTAATAATATTTGGTTCCTGTCAATGTAAAATAAATCTTTGCCATCGTATTTTCCCCCTTTAAAAATCGTATTCATCCGGATCCAGTCCTGCATCTTCAAGAGCTCCTCTTCTTTCATCCGGATCCATCATTTCCAGTTCATCATAATCAAGGCCTGCATCGCCGAAAACATCACAATCGTCGTAATCAGAAGAGCGACTATCTTCGCTTAACATCTCTTCCATAAACTGAAACTGTGCTGCTCGTTCCCAGTTGTCCAGTTTTCCATCACCATTGAAATCAAACATCTTATCAAACCCAAACATCATACTTCCTCCTTCTGCTCCTGGTATTATCTTATAACTTTTGTTTTTTCGTGTGGTCGCTTAGGCGGCGACTTAATCTTCCAGGCACTCTCTGTAATCAGATTCATCTGCAAATAATCTGTAGCTTCCATTGATGTAACCCATATAACCGTTATCTGTGTAATATCCTTTCATCATCGAGTACCTCACTTTCTTCAATTTTGTTTCAGTTTTATTTGATGTTATCAGTTTACAACAAATAGCTGTACAAAAATCCTGACAACCAAGATAACCGTTATTTTGGAGTATAAAAAAAGATCCAGAGAGAACTAATCTTCCCCAGACCTTTCATTTATTCGGATAAAGACAGTGTATACTTCATATCTTCTTACTATTTCCTGCTTCGTTCCTGTACCATCTGCTGTTCCAGATACCTTGGCACCGGCTTCCCGGACCTTTTAGCAATAGCAATCTGTTTTTCATGAAGCTTCCTGATCACAGAAGTCCTTTTCTTAGGACGATTCGCTACTGGTTTCTGCACTTTTTCGGCAGCCTTTTTCTGGTTATTGACCTGACCATCTACCATATCATAATTGGCTTCCGTTCCGGATTCATGGCTTCGTTCATACATCCCATTCTGGAAATATTTCTGATATAGTTCCATCTTTATCTGCAGCTGTTTCATCCTTTCTGGATACTTATCCTCAGGATGAATATGTTCACGGATCTTCTGCTTGGCAGTTTCATCAAAACCTCCGATTCCGGTTTCTGCCACATATTTTCCGTAACTGTCGAGAATAATCCTCGCAGCCTGTTCCCGGAATTCCTGATGCTCCAGAAGATAAAACTGTTTTCCGTCGATAATGATATAGTCTGTCACTCTCCAGTTTCCGGAATAGCCATCGATTTTATAATCTCTGGTATCCACGGACAGAACACTTCCTGTTGTACCCATACTGATGAATCCACTGATTCTTCTGGGATGGTCATCACTCAGATAAAAGCAGGAGATCTCTCCTTCATGGTTAAGCACCAGGATATCACTGACTTCTGTTTTATTCCGGATCTGTTTCCAGATATCATTAGCAGTCTCATCCGGCTTCATTTCACCGACCATCATATGCCGGTAAAATTCCACACGAACAGCAAAATTCTTTTCCCGGACCTCGTTGTAGGACAGATGCCATAGTTTCCGTCCGGCAGTCATCTTATTGACACGATAAAGGGCAAATTGATTAATCTTCATACTCATCATCCTCCGATGCCAAGAGATATGAATCCAGATCTAGTGTGTAGTAATACTTATCTTCAATCTGCTGCAGTTTCTCAATCAGAGAGGATACAATTTCAATCATTTCTTCATCGGACACATCTTCTTTGGTTTCTTCCAGAACATCCAGTGTTTCCTTTAATGTCTCTACGGTATCCTGTCTGGTCTTTTCGGCAAAGATCGCCATTACCATCAATTCATTTTCTTCAAATTTTACTGGTTTCATAAACTCATCGCCTCCCTTCTGTGCTGTGATTTTGTTATCTGTCTTTCCGTTTTCTGTCTTTCTTCCGGCATTTTACTTTCTGTTTTTGCCCTCTCGTTCTGCCTTTTTTCAATGATTTTCTCTGCATCTGACAATGCTTTCTGCACCAGCTTGTTATCCCGATATCCAGGAATAGAGTTGATGATTTCTTTCTGTAACGAGTTTCCTACATACAGATCAAACATTCCCGCATAATCACTGCCATCTTCCAGGTTGAAACCAATGCTTTTTATTCCATTTATCCGGCCGCCCGGTATCTGATCAAAAATATCAAAAGCCTGTTCCAGAGTCAGATCCTGATAAAATTCTCCAAGGACCGGAAATTCGGAACATTCTGCCACATAGAAACTGATGCGAGATTTATCCTCATCCGGATGCAGTGGAAGAGTAGTATTTTCTATTCCGATCATTTCCTGTCTCTGTTTAACAAAATCCGGCAGTTCCGTAAAACCAAAGCTGTCAACATAGAAAGCCCGGAGATCACCATTTCGATTTGTAATGACTACATCACTGACTGACATGGAATGCCCTCTGAAATCAGCCGGATGGTTCTGGTTAAATACACTGTAGAGAGTGTCCAGGTTATCCGATGGCTGAAGAATTCCGG
Organism: Anaerobutyricum soehngenii; assembly: GCF_009697165.1. Classification (NCBI taxonomy): domain Bacteria; kingdom Bacillati; phylum Bacillota; class Clostridia; order Lachnospirales; family Lachnospiraceae; genus Anaerobutyricum; species Anaerobutyricum soehngenii. The sequence goes on from NZ_VULP01000012.1 coordinate 50,105, forward strand.
AGTACACACACTGATAATCCCCGGCAGTTACTTCCATTCCCTGGGATTTTACAAAATCCATTCCCATAAACTGATATTCCATTGCTTTTGATTCATGGTTAATCTGATAAATGGCAAAACGTTCTTCTCCATCAAACATCAATTCTTCCGAAGTTTTTTCAAATCGTTCCGGATGCAGTACACGTTCCACCCGCTCTGCTGTATCAGGATCTTCCAGGACAACGCCCTCCAGCCATTCTTGTACATCATTCCAGGAATCTGCAATCCACGCACCGCCAATTTCATGGGTTCCATCCGGCAGAAAACGAAGATTTCCATCTGAACTTTCAAGCTCATCAAAATGATATCCGGCAGCTTCCATTGCCGGTATCAGTTTTTCTTTCTGTTCTGATTCCAGCAGTTGCTTTTTCTCTGTGAACAGTTCCTGCAGTTTCTCGGATAATTCGTCGATCATTTCTCCTGCAGTCTTTCTGATCGTGTCCATAGATATTTTTAATTCTTTCATATCACGCCCGCTGCTCCATCCGGCGATATACGGGAAACTGTATTCGGAAGTATCTACACCAAAGGCAGAGCAGACACAATAAGCGACAGATTCAGCTTCTACTTCTTTGGTCAGCCGGTCCTTTTCAATGCCCTGTTCTGCCATCAGATCCTTATCATGAAGTCTTGCATGTCCGGTTTCATGGATTGCTGTTTTAATGGTTTGGCTGTCGCTCATCCCCTTTTGAATTACGATCTCTTTATCGACCGAATGATAATATCCTTTTGCTTCGCCTTCGATCTCATCGAATCGGATCGGAACAGGAGAGACCTCTGTGATTGCTTTCATAAACAACTCATAATCAGCAACCGCCTCCGTTAATTCCTCAGGAGCCAGTGTTTCAATGGGCTCTCCATCCGTCTGACTGATGTCGAAAACGGTCGTTGGCTTAAAACGCGGGATGAGCATTTCAACTTCCTCTGTCTTTGGTTTTCCATTCCCGTCAAGAAGTGGCTTGTTATTTTGATCCAGAATTTCCTGTTCCCTTTTTCTCTTGATCGGGGCAGGAGCGAGGATTGTGATTCCTTTTTCCCCTTTTTTTACCTGTCTGCCCATTGACTGCCAGTTTCGGTATCCGGTAACAAGTGTTGCATCCGGTCTCTGCATCGCAATCAAAAGGGTATTATTAAACGAATACCGATGAAATTTGGACATCGTTTGCAGATACTGGGCATATTTGTCACCGGTAAAGATATTCTCTACACCTGTTTCCAGAGATTTCAGGATACTATTCATATCCTTTCCTGCGACAGGGAGTGGGATAGTAGCTGACGGAACTGCTTCAAAATTGTTTTCTCTGTTCATTTGAACTCCTTTCCAAAGCCCCGCCGGTTTTGGTTCCAGCGGGGCTTTCTTATACACATATTTTTAAAGTGACATATCATTTGCTTTGTGCTTCGGCTTATGTACCGGCTGAGACTTATTGGGTTCTTTCTTGTCAGGCATTGTCTGTTCCTTTCCCTTTGCTTTCTGGCGTTCCTCAAAAGCTGTTGCCTTTTCAAAAATCTTATCTCTGGTATCATAGTGATACACTTCATCTGCCAGCTTTTCTGCCGGTTGTACCTCTGTGTTATTTACAGCCACTACCATGGCTTTTAACTCGTGAGAAGTCATCCCTCCATCATCGGGAAGAACCAGCATTTCATGTACGGAAGAAGGTAATATATAATAATCACCCTTTAATTGTTCTCCGATCAGATCCATATATCCAGGATAAAAGAGAACTGCAGCACCATCCATCGTCTGTTCATTCGTAACAATAGTAAGTGGAACTGCCATATCCTGAGACATCTCTTTAATCATCATTTCAATCTCCTGTTCCGGCACACCGGCAGCCCGCATGTCACGTCTTGCCATGTTCTCCATCATTGTATTCAATGAATCTATATGTGCAGGAAATAATCTGGGACTGCTATTCAGTGCGTCAATATGAAGCTGTTCTTTTGAAACACCAAAAAGTTTCATCATATCATTGTTCACAATCGAAGATGCAATTCCTCCTGCTCCGGACTCAATTAACACATGATAAGTAATCGCCAGATTTTCCACTCTTGTATGCGGTACATTAGACAACATTTCCTGATTTCGATCCGCATCGGATACTCTGATAAACAGATTGTGTTTTGCAAAATCATAATCTGTGAAAAGTCCCATATGAACAGACATCGGGGTCATCTGTACCACCTCTGCCATCTGTTCCATAATCTGATCCAGATTAAATTGCCCCCTTTGTAACTGTTCATAGAACATATTCAGATTGATTGTCGGTGAAATATTCTGGTTTTCGTTTCTTACTGTCATTCCCAGATAACTTTCATTCAGTTTTTCATGGGGATAGAGATCAACAATGGCATTTTCATACTCCATCGGAAGATAATCTTTGATTGTTTCTTTTACGTTTTCTACAAATTTTTCAAATTCCATATTCTTCATCCTTTCCTGATTTCATTTTCTATTTCTTCTTGCCTTTTCCAGAAGGCTTTTTACTCGGAAATTCCAGAGAAAAATTCACACGATCTTCACTGGCATCCATGATCAGATCTGCTTCAAAATACATATTTTTCTTGGCAGAATAAAGATCCTTTACCCGGACTTTTCCACTTTTTAAAAGCTCGGCAGCCATGCGTTTATCGATAGTTTTCTGCATCCGCTCCAGATATTTTGTTTCCTTCCAGAGTGCAAAATGACATTCTCTGTTACTGCAGTAGAAGTTCTTTTTCCCTTCATACACCAGACTTCCGCATACCGGACAAGTTCCAATGCTTTCCCTTGTCTGAAATCTTCTGGTTTCTTCCTCCGGAATCGTGTCACATCCATTCAGCATCATGGTGATCATATTTTTGATCCCTGTCATAAAGGTATCCGGAGTGATCTTACCTTTCTCCATATCCAGAAGCTGATTTTCCCATTCCGCAGTCATGCTGGCTGATTTCAAAAAGTCAGGCAGAATCTCAATCAGAACCTTTCCATCTTCTGTAGGAATGATCTGTTTTCCCTTACGGACGGCATACTGGGAATGTACCAGTTTTTCAATGATTCCCGCTCTGGTTGCAGGAGTACCCAGTCCCTTTTTCTCCGTATCCTCATCAAACTCCTTATTCCCGGCAGTCTCCATAGCTGCAAGCAGTGTATCTTCGCTGTACTGTTTCGGTGGGGAAGTGAAATGCTCCGATTTATCAGCTGCCACATTGTAAAAGATCTGTCCGGGAGTCAGATCAGAAAACCGGTCTGTTTCCACATTTTCGGGATTTTCCATAGCCAGCCCATCTTTGTTCTTGAAACACTCTTCATAAAGCTTCCATCCCATCTGCTTTACCGCTTTCTTTTTTGCAGAAAACAGCTCGTTCTGGCACTTCACGGTAATATCGGTTTCTGTGAAAATATGATCTTTTTCAGTGGCTTCCACCATACGGACACAGATGAGGAACAATACCTTCTGTTCCCAATCCTTTAACTGTGACAGATCATAATCTGTCAATTCCACAGTGGGAATAATTGCATGATGATCGGATACCTTCCGGTTATTCAGGACAAGCCTGATATTCGGCTTTTCCGGCTGGTCAAAGGGACCTGTCAGCTGATACTTTTCATGAATTCTCCGAATCACATTTTCTGCAGTTGTCTCCATATCCTCCGTCAGATACTGGCTGTCAGTTCTCGGATAGGTGATCAGTTTCTGCTCATACAGAGACTGTGCTGCATTTAACGTCTGCTGGGCAGTCATACCATAATGTCGGTTCGCTTCCCTCTGCAAAGTAGTCAGATCATAAAGCTTCGGTGGTCTTACAGTCTTATCTGTTGAACGTATTTCTTCCACAACAGCATCGCTTCCCTGGCAAAGAACTCTCAGTTTTTCTGCTTCCTTTTCATCAAAGATTTTCTGCCTTTCTACCTGCAGACCATCCAGATCCAGTTCCACATTGAAATACTTTTCCTTTTGGAATGAGGAAACAGCTCTGTCCCTGTCTACCAGCATGGCAAGCGTCGGTGTCTGGACACGCCCCACAGTCAGCTTCTTATAATATTTACTGGTATAAGCTCTGGTTGCGTTCATTCCTACCAGCCAGTCTGCCTGAGCTCTGCATACAGCAGCATCGGCAAGGTTTCCATATGCAGACGCATCTTTCATTTGAGAAAATCCCTCGCGGATGGCTTCATCTTCCATGGAACTGATCCACAGTCTTTTTACCGGTTTTCTGCTCCGGGAAAGATCATAGACTCTCTTGAAGATCAATTCGCCTTCCCGTCCTGCATCACAGGCATTTACTACATAGTCGATATCCGGACGATTCAGTAGTTTCTTCAACACATAGAACTGATCCTTCTTGTCCTTTGACACTGCCAGTTTCCACTCCTGTGGAATAATGGGCAGATCCTCATAGTTCCATCTGCTGAATTTCTCGTCATAAGCATCCGGAGCCACATATTCAGCAAGATGTCCAAGACACCAGCTGACGATACAATCCTTTCCTTCCAGATATCCGTCTTCACGTTTCTGTGCGCCGAACACATCCGCAATGGATCTGGCTACGCTTGGTTTTTCTGTAATCACTAAATACATATTCTTACAACTCCTTTCACTTATATGGGAGCTGCGTTGCCCTTATACAACATCAGCTCCCACCTTTTTGGATTTATTCCTGTGATTCGACTTTCTCTTCCGGATTGTCTGATTCCTCATCCTCATCGATGGTCTCCATCCCGTCATCCATTTCCAGACCTTCGTTTTCAGAATCATCATCTTCCTGCTTCGGTTTGTAGATCTTGAAGTAGTAATAGCCTGCAATCCCCGCTACAGCCAGAAAAAGAATCACAAACAGACCAGAATTTGTTGCTGTTTTATCCGGTTTATCTGCCTGTGTTTCTTCTTCAACAACCATGCTGCTATCCGTATCGTCTGTATGCTCATCCTCCAGGACTACAGAAGGGGCAGTCTCTAAAGTCTGCTGCTGATCCTCATCCAGAAATTCTTTCAGGTCATCTTCATCAATCTGAGACAGCATGTACACGTTGTTCGTAGTAGCTGCCCGGTCGATTACGATATAAAACGTATTGTTATTCTTTGTTTTAATCGTCAGAAATTCCTTACTGGAATCATCGGTAATGTCATCCCTTACCTCTCCGTTACCAGGAACAGAGAACGGATCGCCATTTTCCTCGGTATGAGTATCCTCAACCACCGGTTCCTCCGTTTCTGTTGTTGATTCCTCCTGAGCTGCCTCTGTGCCCTGATCCACATACGCAAAAGCAGTAGCCTGACTGCCAAAAAGCATCATAGCTGCTGTCAAAAGCACCACCAGTTTTTTATTCAGTTTCTTCCATTTCACCATATTCATTTTCCTCACTTTCTCTTTTTTCTTTCTGAACAACAAAGGAGCCAGATTCTTCTTCTGACTCCCCGCTCGCTACAAATGATATCGTTCCATCCTGGATTCCGTTTAGCAGATCAAATAATTCCTGCCCTTTTAATTTCATTCCACGGATGCTTTTGATCATTTCGTTATTTTCTTCCTCTTTCAGCGCTGACCGGACACCTTTCAGATACATTTCCAGATCAGCAATTTTCTTTTCGGTCTTTTCAATCTCATCCAGATACTTTTTAATCTTCCGATTCAAATTTTCACCTTCCTTCTTTTTTATTATTAAGGCAGCCTTCCAAAGCACATAAAATGCTGCTGCCAGTAGGATGTATTGATATTGGCATATTGGATCGGATCCCCGCAGTGGATCATCATTCCATCACCAACGTAAATTCCCACATGACTGGCACCGCTGGTATTATAGGTTCCCTGGAAAAAGATCAAATCTCCCGGCTTTGCCTGTGACGGTGGAACATAAGTACAAAGGCCACGAAGCCCATCTGCTGTCCGACGTCCATAATTCCATCCATTTCCACAATGATTGACTACCCAGGATACAAACCCGGAACAGTCAAAACTGGTGCTCGGTGAAGATCCTCCCCATACATAGGGATATCCCAGATATTTTTCTGCTTCCCGGATCATTCTTGCAAACCGTTCATCTGACAGTGCTTCCGGCGGGATCTCATAACTCATACCGCCTCCGGCTCCGGTGATTCGCTTTACATCCCACAAATAATCCCGGTTGCCCAGTGTGGTATTCAATGCATCATACAGAATTTCCTGTTCCTCTGTCAGATTTGCCCTTGCCACTGCGTCAAAATTTGTATTCGTGAGAGTGACATAGAGGACTCTCTGAGTAGTAGTGGTAGTAACCTCCACCTCCCGGCTGCCATTATCATCTGCCAGAAATGCTTCCCATGTCTGATGACCGTGGGCACTGGCTGCGGAATGGCTGTCATAATACACGTCAAAAGCAACCCCATACCTGGCAAAATTCCCTGTATCCTCAACGGTATATTCCACACCATTCATGATCACTTTCGTTCCCATAGGCACAATCGGATTATTTGCGTCTACCGCAATCGTATGATTGGCTGTCGGGTATGCACCGCTGGCTGTTGGTCCGCCGGACCATCTTCCACAACAAATGGAGCAGTTACAATATCCGCTGGTTACCACATTTCCCAGGGATTCTCCCACACGTACTGTTCTCGTTTCTGTGACAGTTTCCGTCCTTCCATGGGTTGACAGATGATACTGTGCCTGAAACAGATCCTGTAATTCATCCTTTACATCGTCATAGGTATACCCACCATACTTTGCGGTCAGGTATGAAGTCAGATGATACGGATTATGCCCGATTTCGCTGACATTGTACTGATAGGAATCGTAATCCGGATAAGTGGATTCCATGTTGTTAATCTGACGGTTCAACGCTTCTTCCATAGCAGCATAAGCATTTTCTGCAGCATAGATATCCGCATCGGTACTGGGATAGGTTGTCATACCGATCACGGAAGCTCCACCCTGAATCGAAGCACTACAGCTTCCCAGAGAGACTGCAATCAGCATAAAAATGAGCGAAAAAATACCGATGCCAAGAAACATGGTACGGTTTCGCCTTACGATTTCTTTTAAAGCAATCTTGGCTTTTACCGTCATGTTCTCGACACCGGCAATCGTTGTTGCTCCCCCGAGACTTCCTGCTGTTTTTCCAGCTCTGGCAGCCCGGTAGGCATCTTTATATTTTTTTCTCTGGAAGAAGCGGTTTAGAAAACGCTTCTTTTCTGCATTTTGCACTGAATCCCTGGCAGTTCGGTCTGCTGCTTCCTTCGCAGCATCAAACTTCAATCTGGAAGCCTCCGGAGCATCCAGATTCATCCCTTTTCTGTGTGCTTTCACATCACTTCTCTGGCTTCTTAACTGTGCTCTGCGCAGACTGTGTGCTGCTTCATCAGCAGCTGCAATCACTGCACCGGAACCATCTACAGCAGCATTATCATCTCCATCCTCTGTTATCTGATTTCTGGCATATAGTGCAGCACCGGCTGCTACCTTTCGACCCATTCCTGTTCCGGCTCCGTGGATCATGCCGGATCCTTCATCACCAAAAGAAAGCCTACCCGATTTTTCCTGTTCTTCTGTCAGTCTCTTTCGAGCACGTTTCTTCTTTACTTGATCTTTCTGATCCGAGATACCGGATACTTCCGGAATCTGTTCCTGAGAATGAAGCTTTCCCTGGTATCGGCTGTCCTTTTTTTCTATGATTCTTTCACTGCTTGCTTTTGAGAAAGTTCTTGCAGGTCTTTCTTCAGATGCAATATCCGAAGACATTCTTAATTCCTGCACATACCTTCTCATGCGTCGGTTATCAGTTCTTCCGAAACTGTCCGATAGCCTTTTGCCGGGAGCCGCATTTTTCTCATCCTGCTCCGTACTGTCAAGCTCAGGTTCATCCCGGCTTTTCTGGCTGATTTTCTTCACAGAACCATCCCGGAGTGTTTCTTCTGTCAGACCTTCTCTTGTCATTTTAGAAAAGATCTTGTCTTTCGCTGTATATTCCTTTCCTGCCAATCATTCACCTTCTTTCATTCTCAATTTGTTTACCAATCACAACCATCCGCCCGTTTTTATGCGAATACTCACAGGTTGACAGTGTGATCAGCTTGTCTCCATACTGTGCTGTATAACCAGTGTCATAATATGACCGTTTTTTACATTCTTTGACAAATACCATATAATCCGCAGCATTTTCTGCCTTGATAAAAGAGTAGTATTCAAAATCATGCCCGGTATACACCGGAACAGCAAAGGCTGCTATGATCTGATACTGTTCCTTCCCATGAAGTGTGCTGTACTGGATGATCGGATGTTCCTGATAGAATTCTTCTGACTTATATTGATCCAAAGCTGCAAACATTTTCCCGGAACTCATGTGATGTCCATAGATGATCAAATTATCTGCATCCTCCGGATCACACAGTTCAGAAAGGAATGGAGTACCGCTTACGTCATATTCCTTCTCAAAATTTCTTCTGAGATAGTAATTCTTTTCCTCCGGATGATACATGACCGGATAATCGATTGCTGTCCCTTCAATCTTTATCCATCCAATGCAGTCCGGATTCTTTTCATGTAAAGCCAGAAGGCCAGGATCAACAATAGCAGGAGAATTACTGTCTCCCTCGATATCATCTTTATTATCATTAGTTTCCTGTTCTTCATGGATTTGTCGAATAGAGTCGAATCCTGTTTCGCTTTTTTGATCTTGCAAATACATTCCCATCAGAAAATAGAGGCTGATGGAGAGAAGGATAATGGAAACTACAAACAGAATCCGTGAGATCCATTTTCTCATTTTCTTTCTGCCTCCAGTTTCTTTCGTTCCTCTACCTCTTCCGGTTTTGTTGTCATCAGTGAATACAGTTTCAGACTCTTATCGAACTTATCCTTGAATGGAATGATGATATTTCCATAGAAAAGGAGACCTTCGCCTTCTCCGGAATTCGTTACATAGGATAACTGGTACGGAGAAATATTCAGCTGCTTTGCCAGAATCTGTCTGTCGCCTGCAGCCTGATTCAGCATCAGGATGAAATCACTGTTTTCAAAGATATTTTCAATCTCCCGGCTGGCCAGAAGATCTTTGATGTTCTGCGTGATTCCTGTTGGAATTCCACCCCATTTACGAAATCTCTTCCAGATTTCCACAGAATAAGCTGCGGTCTGTTCCTCTTTCAGAAGAAGATGGAATTCATCGATATAGTATCTGGTAGATTTCTGTGAGCCCCGGTTAATGGTAACACGGTTCCATACCTGATCCTGGACAATGAGCATTCCCAGTTTTTTCAACTGTTTACCCAGCTCCTTGATGTCGAAGCAGACAATCCGATTATTCAGTTCCACATTTGTCTGATGGTTAAACACTTTCAGAGAACCATTAACGTAGATTTCCAGTGCTGTTGCAATACGCTGGGCCTGGGGCTCTTTCTGCTTCCTCAGGCAGTCATACAGATCTCCCAGTACCGGCATATTTTCCGGTTTCGGATCTGCAAAATATTTCTGATATACAAGGGGCAGACACCGGTCGATCACTGACTTTTCCTCTGCCTCAATACCATTTCTGGTTCCCATGATTAGCTCACACAACGACAGGACAAAATCTGACTTCACACCCAGCGGATTATCATCATCGGAATAATCCATATTGATATCCATGGGATTAATATAATCCTTGCTGGTCGGAGAAATGTGGATAACCTGACCGCCGAGGGCATGGACCAGTGGATAATATTCTCCCTCCGGATCTCCGATGATAATATCGTCATTTGTCACGAAAAATGCATTGGTGATTTCTCTCTTAGCCGCAAAAGATTTTCCGGATCCAGGTGTACCGAGAATCAGCCCATTCGGGTTTTTCAGTTTCTTTCGATCTACCATAATCATATTGTTGCTGAGGGCATTCAGTCCGTAATAAAGGGATTCTCCGCCCATGAACAATTCCTGTGTTGTGAAAGGAACAAAAATAGCAGTGCTGGTAGTCGTCAGTGCCCTTTTGATCGGCACATGATTGACACCAAGCGGAACACTGCTCATCAGCCCTTCCTCCTGTTGATAATCCAGACGCCTTAACACACAGTTATATTTCTGAGCGATACCGGCAGTCTGGAATACTGCATTTTCCAGATCCTGTTTACTTTTTGCTGTATTCAAAAAGAGCACAGTTACCAGGAACATACGCTCATTTCGTGACTGCAGATCTTCCAGAAGTCTCTTTGCCTCGCCGCCATACGTATTCAGGTCTGACGGGATGATGTCCATATCATATCCGGAACGAACTGCCTTTTTCTGTTCTTCAATTTTCATACGGTTGATATCTGTCACCTTGCTTTTTACAAGCTTGATGGCTTTCATCTGATCTACCGACTGCACATGAAGGTTTACGATCAGATCCTTATCCATATCCAGAAACTCTGCCAGCATTTTATCCGTAAGCTCCGGAGCCAGAATCTGCAGATAGGAGACTGCGCCAATCGTTATCCCCATCTGGAATGTCTTCCCTTCTTTAAATACAAAGCTGGTCGGTGCCACATAGTCCTTTGTACTGAGACCGGTCCGGATCATGGATCCATAATCAAACTGGAAATCGGCACTGGCATCCGGATTAAATGTTTCATACATAATCTGAAGCCGCTCCACACCATTCAGGGGATATGCCGGTACACCAAGCACCTTGAAATTATTCAGGATATCCGACTCGATACGTTCCAGCTTCGGTTTCGCCAGCTTGATATTCTCCGCTTCGATAGAAAACGTGATATATTTTGACTTTACCAGACCGTTATTACCCTTTGCCAGTTGATTTTTAAGCATCTGTGCATATTCCATGCGGACATCATCAAACTCATCATGCTGAGGCCGGATACGGATCACATTCTCAAATTCCTTCATATTACTTTTGTGATTGATAAAGCTCAGCTGGAAATGAATGCTGCTGTCAAAATAGTTGAGGAAATCACACCAGTTTTCAAAAATAGCATTCTTATCCTCATTCTGTGCCAGCTGATAGTTGATATCATAAAACCGGATACATTTAGAATATGTATTCCCCTGTACCCGGCAGATCCCATCCTTTCCCATCTCTTTGTATCGGATCGTCTTTTGTACCGAAAGCCGCTTTTCTTCTTTTTTCTTTGACTTTTTGGTGCTGTTATTTTTTCTTTTTGACACCTGTCTTTCCTCCCTTCTTTCCTCTGACTGCATTTTTCGAACCGATTGTTTCCGGATTCGATTCATAATAATTCTCTGTTTCGTAGGTTCTGACCGGTGGCCGGAACACTTTTACATTCAGGATGTGCAAGATCACATCCTCGAGATGCATCCCATCTTTTTCATACATGGCAAACATAAATGCCGGCAACATTAGAATCACCATAACGGTAGCCGCATTTGACATTCCAAGTATTCCTCTTGTGAGAAAATAAAACGGAATACCAATCGCTGCACCGATACCGATGCAGATGATCTGTCTCTTTGTCAGATTAAAAGCCACTTTGTTTTTTACTTTTGTCAAATCCTTTGGAACACTGACATATGCCATGGTTTATCTCTCCTTCCTGTGATTAATTTAATGGGCATTAAAAATGGACTTGCTCAGGGATCCTGTCTTAAACAAACTGAAACACAGGATGACTGTATAAGCCATTACGCCAAATAATGAAGAACTCAGATTATCTGAATACTGGATACCCGCTACCAGCACAGCGTAGATAGCGACGCATACCATCATCAGAAATGCCTGAAATGCCAGGGCAAAGAGTCCTCTGAAATAATTGGTTCCGATCTGTCCCCACTCTCTGTTGCTCATCGTGGCAAACGGGATCGGTGCGACCGAAGTATAAAGGTAAATCTCAATCATACGTCCATATAAAATTACGGTGATTAATACGGACATGATTCTCATACAGAAGCTGACGATCAGGGTTTCCAATGCCAACACTACTAATTCTCCAATCTCCATGGCTTCCAATGTAGCCTCCAGATCGGTCAATGCCGAACTGATATCAATGGCTGTACTGCCTGTGACCACACCGGATGCAGCATTTACTACATGCTGACCTACATCAAAAACAGCCATTGTAATCGTAAAAGTATTGCTTACCAGATACACTGCGATCCACATCTTCACAAAGTATTTGAAGAACATCCATGTATCAATATCATGCATGTTATTACGCTCAGTAAGCATGGAAATCAGCTCATAGCAGAGCACAAACGTAATGATGATACCTGCAATCGGTAAAATTACCGAATTGGACAGGTTCTGGATCATACTGAATATGCTGCCATTCCATCCCTGGGGAGTCTGTCCAACCTGGCTTGCAATCTCACCTGTTTTCTGATTGACATCAGTAAACATCTGATCCAGGTTGGAATTGATCATCCCTGTCAGGAGTTCCCTCATCCATTCTTCGATCGCATCAAAAATCTGATCGAACATGGATAACTACCCCTTTCTCTTAACCAAACAGTCCACTAAGAAGCGGAATTAATTGAGTACCGATGAGGATTACACCACCACCGCTCATAAGCTGTTTGATTCCCTGAGACTTTGCCCCCGGATTGTCATTTCCATAACCTTCCATCAGGTTGATGACACCCCAGACTCCAAGGCCGGCCCCGATGGCAACTACCAGTGTCTGCAAAATATTAATTGCGCTCGTAAAAAATCCCATATATTTTTTCCTCCTTCATTTGATCATTTTCTTTTCTTCTTTCTTTTTCCGGTGTTCCAGTTTTCCCAGGAACAGGGCGATCTGTTTCTTATCCTCATACAAACCTCCATCAAACAAAAAAATCCGCTCCCTATGGAACGGTTCTCAATACTGTCTGCTTCCTATTTCTTTACAGGCTCCACAAGCAGGAGCAGATATGCCATATGAGTTGTCAACTCTGCCATTTCATCATCGAATAAAAATGTCGAAGCTACCACCTCTCCTGCGGCATATCGGTTGTCACATCTGGACCGGAGCTTATCAATCAGCTCACCAAAATATGCTTTACACTTTTCCGTGGGGATCAATGCTGTAATCTTCTCCATATGGAGGATAAACGGAATATAATCCTCTTCAATAGAAGTAAATTCAAATACAAAGAGAGATTCACTTCTCCCCCTGCGTCTCATTGGTCTAATCCACATATCGTTCTCCTTCCTCAGCCTCTATGGCTGCAATGTCTTCTTTCGTTATTTCGTATTCATGCATTTCAAATGCTGTATCTCTGGAAATAACCAGCTTGTGTTCCAGATACTTTTCGATATCGAACTCATTTTTCCTGTTGTAATCAGAAAGCTCCTTATACCTTCTGTGCTTCGTAATATCATATTTGTCACTGAAAAACGGACGAACACCTCGAAGCTGCAGGATACACTTATTGCCATCCATGACTGCCAGCTCATCCCGACTCATCAGATCTTTTCCTGTCTTCTGATAATTCAGTCCATAGGAGCGGTTATTCCCTCTGGTATCTGAAGTGTTATACAGATCAATGGTCTCTTTTCCAAGGGTTTCGGATATCTCCTTTAGGGTAGAGCTTTCTTTTCCGCCAAGAAATAAAACCGTATCACAGTTGCCTATGATGGTTTCTGCCGCATCCTTATAAATTGTCTTTAGCTGAGACTGTGACTGCAAAATGATAGAAGCCGATATTTCGCGGCTTCGGATCGTAGCAATCAGCTTGTCGAATTTTGGAATCTGCCCGATATTACTGAACTCATCCAGCAACAGACGGACATGATAAGGCAATCTTCCTCCATGCTCATCATCTGCTTTATCGCAAAGCAGATTGAAAAGCTGGGTGTACATGATAGCAACAATAAAGTTGAAGGTGTCATCTGTATCACTGATAATGACAAACATGGCTGTCTTCTGGTCTCCCAGCATATCAAGCTCCATCTCATCGTATCGTGTCAGCTCCCGAAGCTCTGCAATATCAAATGGGGCTAACCTGGCACCACAGCTAATTAAGATAGATTTGGCAGTTTTTCCGGCTGCCAGCTTATATTTGCGGTACTGGCGTACTGCAAAATGTTCCGGATTCTCCGCTTCCAGCTCTTCAAATAGTTCATCCACTGCATTTTTGAATTCTTCATCTTCTTCTCTGGTTTCACTGGCATTGATAAATTCCAGAAGAGTAGCAAAATTCTGTTCTTCCTCCGGTGCTTCATACCAGATGTATCCAATCAGAGCAGTGTAGAGAAGACGTTCAGCCTTGACCCAGAAATCTTCGGTTGCTTTTTCTCCTTCCCCTTTTGTATTTGCAATGATCGTATTCACCAGTTTCAGGATATCTTTTTCGCACCGGATATAGTGAAACGGATTATAGTGCATGGATTTTTTGAAATTGATCGTATTCAGAACCTTGATCCGGTATCCATGACGGACTAACATTGTGCCGCATTCAACAATAATGGTACCTTTCGGATCTGTGACCACATACGATACGTTATCCGGCATCTGCATGAGGTTGGGCTTCACATAGAATCGTGTTTTACCGGATCCGGATCCACCGATGACGATCACATTTTTGTTTCTTGCATACTTCGGAAGTTTCGGGCGGCTGTTCATAGTCAGCCTCTCCGTCTGTGTCAGGATGATATTATTTTCAAATACCGGATCAATAAATGGTTCAATGTCTTTTTCATTTCCCCATCTTGCAGAACCGTATTCTTCGCCCTGCCGGAACTTTTTTGCATTTTTCCCTTTCATGTACACAACACAGCGGAGAAGTAACGCCCCGATGATACCGGCTAAAAGATCCCGGATGTGGAAGCTTGGTATCCACGACCGGAAAGCTACTGGAAGATTCATCAGCATAACACCAAGCTTTTGAACCACAGTTCCGCCGATACAGTGCCGGTAAAGCCATGCACATTTCTCTACCACATAGAAAGCGATGAGATAGGGAATATTCATTGCAACCAGCTTTTTAACACTGACCTTTGATAAGCTTTGCCGGATTGCTGTTTCCAACTTTCCCGGACTTCTGGCTTTTGGTTTCTTTTTACTCATCGCTGCTGTCCCCTCACTTTCTGTTTCACTTTTTCTCTCTGGCGGTGTTTAACGTTCATCTTCTGCACAGACTTCTGCAGTTTCTTCCGCACAGAAGGCTTTTTGGATTTCTTCATGGAAACTCCTGCATATTCCTTAAATGCAGCTGTCATTACATCCACATCCTTCGCCTTAAAGAACACCAGATACCTCTGTGGTGTCACACTGTCATCCCTTTTCAGGCTGTAATCAATGCCATATTTCCGGGCAACCCGATCAAAGGATTTGATATTCTGGTTTGTGATCTGAATATTAGTCAGCTGCGCTCCCTGTTCCTGCAGCTGCTTGATTGTCTGCTTGCCATGGGGCTTTTTCTTTTCCTGTCTTTGTTTTTCTTTTTCAATTCCACGCTCCCTGGCCTGACCCTGCTTTTCTGCCTGTTTGATCTGCGATGATTTCTGACCTTCCCGCTCCAGCTCCATAAGAAACTTTCTCATGGCAGCTTTTACCATAGAAGCAGTAATCCTCGCTCCCTGTACACTCAGCGTAATAATCTTCTCATTTACCTCTTCCTGCATTTATCCACCTTCCTTCTCAATCAGGGGAAGAATTCCCTGTTCTTTTAAAAACTCATATAAAAATCTTCTGCCTTTCTGCGTCCATTCTGTCTGGATCCTCACGACCGGACCGGTGCGGTTTGGATGCATATAGATTGTTCTGCTCTGGACATAACCTTTCCCGGCATAATCAGCATATAACACCCATTGGTCATTAACTTTATACTGGATCCTAAGATCATGAAGAAGCCGATTAAATGAAACCGCGCTGTACCCATAATCTTTTGCAATCTGTGTGACCAGAACAGATGAGGGGGAATTCATGATCAGATCCAGATAAGCAGCTTTCGGTGCCATATCTTCCAGAAGCATCTGCTGTTTGATTAGCTGGTCGCCAAGCTCCGTACATTGTTCCTGCAGCTTTGCAATCTGGGTATTCGCTAGCTGTAATGCCCTTGCCATCACCTGTTCCGGCTGATTCCATGCTTTTTCCAGCTCCAGAAAATACTGGCGATACAGTTTTCCTTTTTCATTCCGAAGAAGCATACAGATATGCTTTGCCATATCCACCGTAATATAATGGTCAACACTGCATCTGCCTCCGGTACTTTTATTCATTTTTGGATAAAAGTCCTGGCCACTCACAAAACCAAGGGAAATAATACGGTCGATCCAGACACTGTACTGTGTCTTAATACCCAGAGCCTCATACAGTTCTCTGGCACAGATTAAGGGACGGTCATTTTTAACTTCCACTCGCAGCATCGGTATCATAGCATCCGCCTCCCTTTTTCCCGCGCATTTCTTTTTGGAGTTTTGCAATACAGTATCCGATACAGGGTGTATGTTTCCCATAGGGGCAGGTTTTGCAGTTCCCTTCCTCATAGTCATTTGGCTCCTTCTTTTCCTCCGGCATCAGGTAATAACATTCCGGCAGAATACAACCTTTGTTTTTGCCCTGCCACCAGTAGCAGTAGTCACAAGACTTTGGCTTGTCTTCCAGATACTTTCTTCCATCAATCTTTGCTCCCGGTAATATCGTTTCTTTTCTTCCCATGTTTTTCCTCATCTTTCTGAAATGCATTAAGGGCATTCATGGATCTCCTTTCCGATTTCCACAAATGCCCTTATGCTTCTGGTTCATCATTATTTTATTTCTAAGTTACTATTTACGCTTTCTTCTGATTCCAAAAGCGACTCCAAGACCACCGGCACCGATACCGAGCAGAAGCAGCCACAATTTCATGTTGCGGTCATCCCCTGTTTTTGGAGTATCTGTCGCCGGAGCAGATGGTTTAGCTTCATCCACCATCGTTACATGCTGAACTTCACCGGTATCTTTTACTTCGAATTCCACATCATTGGCAACCAGATATCCATCCGGTGCGATTTCTTCACGAAGCGTGTATTTTCCGATCGGAAGCATTTCGATGTAATGTGCTTTTTTTGTGGAAGTCCAGCTTTCCACAACCTTTCCATCCTTGTCCAGGATCGTAAGTTTAGCACCCGGAAGTTCCTTCCCTGCAATATCCTGTTTAGAGATTTCCACTTTTGTCACGTCATCTTTCATCTGATGCTTCTGAATTTCCGCTGTATTCTCTACGGTAAACTCGATGCTTTCTGCAGTCACATATCCATCGGCTGGCTGTGTTTCTATCAGAGTGTATTTCTTACCTACTGCCAGCTCTTTGATCACATGAGCTTCTTCTGTAGAAGTCCACTCATCAACAGTGTTTCCATCCTCATCTACCAGTTTCAGCTTACATCCCGGTATTTCTTTTCCACCAGTCAGATCGGTCTTTGTGATTTCAACTGTTGTTGCTTCATCTTCAAATATAAGATCTACAACAACAGAATCCTCATTTTCACCGGCATAGGAAACAGTAAATTCCTGTACTTCCTCTGCATTTACAAATCCGGCTGGCGCATAGAGTTCTTTCACATAATATTCAGCATCGATTGGAAGATCAGCAACAAAAGTAATTTTGCCTTCGGCATCGGTTGATTTCAGCTCGATGATCTCATCTGCTTCAATCAGCACCTTTCCGGTAGTAGAGGATTTGATATCTTCTTTGGCATAAAGACCAAATACGCTGCCTTCCAGTACACGATCCTGATCTTTTTCCTTTTTCACAAGATTAATGATCACTCTCTGACGGTGATTCTGCCAGTCATCATTATAGGTTACAACCGGTGTATTCTGATCCACATAGCTTAGATTCACATGACGGATTTCTGAATCGAGAACATATCCGTGAGCTGTTCCCACTTCTTTGACATAGTATTTGCCCAGTGGAAGATTACTCAGTTTTGCAATGCCGGTTTCATCTGTCGTAATCGTTGCCACCAGCTCATCTGCCTTATAATAATCTTCGCTGACACCATCCGCAGCCTTGATATCTTCCTCTGCATATACTTCGAAAGTAACATCGGTCAGGCTGCCGGTAATATAATGGAAAATATGTTCCACCACACCTTTGATCTGATCTACAAGAGACACCTCATCCAGAAATTCTCCCTTTTTATTCAGGATTAGTTCTGCAACCGGCACTTCGTCTTTCATTTCCACTTTCTGGATTTCTGCAGTATCTTCAATCGTAAAAGTGATATCATTTGCAACAAGGTATCCATACGGAGCAAATTCTTCGCGAAGTGTATAGGTCTCTCCAACGGTCAGACGTTTGATCACATGTGGTTCGTCTTTGGAAGACTCCCAGCTGTCGATGATATTTCCATCCTGGTCAAGTACCTGCAGGTACGCACCATCCAGTTCTTCGCCTGTGGTGATATCGGACTTCGTAATTTCCACAACTGTCGGCTCGTTTTTCTTAACTGCTTTCAACTCAACGGTCTGAATGTCCTGTCCCTGATAAGAAGCATCAAAGCTCAGAATCTCATCAGAAGAAACAAAACCGGCAGGAGCATGAAGCTCTTTCACATAATACTGTCCGAGAGGCAGATCCAGTGTACATTTTGCCTGACCATCTTCATCGGAAGTCATCTCCTGAAGCAGGGTATCTGCTTTTACGATTACTTGGCCATCTTTATTGATGATATCTTCGGCATTGTAGATTCCGAAGACAGCACCCGGTACGACATTTCCATTATCTGCATCCTGTTTCTCGACAGAAATCGACACTTTCTGTCTTTCATTGGTGAAGGACACCTGGTCAAATACAACCGGGGTATTCTGATCTGCATATACAAAAACAGCTTTTTCACTGTTCTCATTATGAACAAATCCTTCCGGTGCCTCGGATTCTTTTACATAATATTCGCCAAGAGGAAGATCTTTCACATACGCATATCCATCTTCATCCGTAGTTACTTTTGCCACCAGGGCATCCTTTGCATAATACAAGGTACGGTTTCCATTTTCATCCACCTGATGATCGGCAGTAAAAATATCTTCTGCAGCATATACTTCAAATGTAACGCCTTTCAGTCCACACAGCTCATACTGGAAATCATGATCATAACCGGCAAGAAGTTCTCCCTGTTTGAAAATGGTCAGTTCTCCCTTAACCGGATGATTCTCATATTCCACTTCGATAATGGCATCTTTACTGGTCGGATCGATCATATAGGCTGTGTTAGTATCTACAGATACCGTTACATAAGCAGAAGACTGTGTATATCCTTCCGGCGCGGTCACTTCTTCGATTCTGTAATTTCCGATCTTCAAATTGTTCGGAAGGATCAGATATCCGTTCTCATCGGTAAAATATGATTTGTGAACTTTGGTAGAAGGATAAGTAGTAACCTGCTCGACATATTTCTGATGATCCAGATCATATACTTTAAATTCTGTATTTGCCAGAAGCACACTCTTCTTTGTTTCATCATCTTTCTTGATGATCTTCAGCTTTGCCTCAAATTCCTTATCCAGAAGCACACGCCATACCTGCGGAGTGTCTGGGTGATTCTCATTGATTGTAACGATAAAATCATCCACCGGTTCATAGTTGTGTTTACTGGTTGTCTCTTTTACCACGTATGTTCCATACGGAAGTGGAATAGAGCAGGCATAACCCTTTTCATCTGTAAACATCTCTGTTTTTCCATCTGCTGTGATAACAACTGGATTCGCAGAAGAGAAATCATAAGACCCATCTGCTTTTACTTTCAGATCACTTGCCAGCCAGGCAGAGAAACCAATACCTTTCAAAAGATCGGCATCTGTTTTCCCGTTATTCGCTGCCTTGATAATCTGAAATGGCTGTTTGATCACATCTTCTTTGGAAATTGCTTTTCTTTCTACAACTGGTACATTTGCACCTTCGTAAGAGCAGTCTACCTCATGTTCTTCCTGATCCAGCAGATATCCAACCGGAGGAGTCAGCTCTTTAAAATAATATTTTCCCAGATACAAATTGGAAACCGAAGCCTGTCCGTTTTTATCTGTAGTCAGGGATGTGATCTGGGTTCCTTTCTTATAAAGGACACCTGTTTTCCCATCCGGATGTACAATATCCTCACGTGCAAATAAGCCATAAACAGCACCTTCCAACGTTGCATCACCCTGTGGGGTATTTCCTGTCTCGGCATCCTGCTTATGAAGGGAAATCGTTGCTGTCACTCGTTTATCGGTCACATTCATATTGGATGTTTTTCCAATATTCAATGTTACATTGTAAGCTTTTGCATCAATCGTATATCCTGTCGGAACGGAGATTTCTTTCAGATATACAACTTCCTGTGTCTTCTCAATCGTAACTTTTGCTGCACCATTGACATCCGTTGCCGGCATCTGTTTGATCAGCTGTGTACATGCAGCATCGCTATAGATACCATAAACCGCACCGGCCAGAGTATTAGATGTCTCACTGTCTTTTTTCACGATAGAAATATAACATTCCTTGGTCCATTTTACTTTGAAATCCACATACTTTTCATTTCCGACACCTTCACCAAATACCAGTGCAAGATCCTGTGTGGAAGATCCTGTTGTTATCTTATAGGCAGAATACTCTTTATCAATGCTTCCTTTCATCTTTGAAGAGAATAAAGCACCCACATCCTCAGCTTGAGATAGTGGGGCAGTAAGATAGAACTGTGTTCCACCGCAGATTTCAACGCTCGCACCTGCCGCACTGGTTTTGCCGGTAGTCACATTCACAAGCTTTACTCCCTGTGGAAGTTTAAAGGTAATGGTCTGCAATTCATCTGCTTTGAATGTAATCGTCTTTGTTCTCTGGATATTTCCTTCCACATAAGCGTTCACATCACTATCAGAAAAGCTCATATCCACATCCGGGATATCCGGCATATTGATACAGTAGTTATAAAGCTCCTTAGCAAGAGACCGTCCGGTTGCGTTCGTACCGGAATCCCAGTCACTGGATCCGTTGGCATATGCTGCCGCAAGGTGTGTGATAATAAATCTCTTACCAGCAGAGAAATCCGGGTGTTTTTCATCAAAGAATCCATTCTCGTCACTGGCTTTTGTTCCATAGTAACAAACCTTTGCCAGAGTCTTGCCATCAGATAATTTTGTAATAGAGTACGTACCATCATCCGGTCCATTCTTAGATGGCTGAACACAATATGCTGTCGCTTTGATTCCACCCCAGGACACATAATATGGTGCTGTAATGTAAGAACCTAATCCATAATCAGCATAATGATACCAGCTGCCTCTTGTAATAGATACGGACTGGCTACCGGTTTCTGCAGCCGCTAAAAGCATCGGCATTTCAAAAGTGACCATTTCTCCGGCTTCCAGTTCATTTAAGGCAATTCCCTGATCTACCGCCTCTTCCATAACTTCTGAAAGAGTAGTACCGGTTTCCGGATCAACCGTCTCCTGATTTTCCGTTGATTCGATCTCTGCATCAAATTCTTCCTCGGTGATTTCTTTCCCGGTAACCTCTGTTTCTGTCTCAGCTTCTGATACATTTACCGCTTCATCCGTTTCCGGCTGTTTCATTTCGGAAGAATCCGTTTCCGATTCATCATCACTATCCTCAGATTCTTCTGTTTCCCCGGTACCGGAATCCTGATCTGAAGAACTATCCGAATTCACAGTAGTGTCAGCTTCTTTTGAAACATCTTTTACCGTAATGTTTCTGCTGATCTGATACACCGGATGATCTGTTTTCTGGGGTTCAACAGAATATACCGTTTTATAGATATCTGCATGATCCGTAGAAAACTCTTTCCCTTCATCATTCTGGGCTGCCATGAGCTTCACTTTGGCTTTTTCACTGTCCGGAATCTCAATTCCGGAAAAGTCTGCTTTTACATCGAATCCAGACCCAACCGTTACTTCGATATCTCTGGCAGTTACCACTTCATCCTGATCCAGCTGATCTTTAATTTCCTCGTAATAAGGGATTCTACTGTCAGCTTCATCTGCGGGAGCAGCATAAGCAATTACCGGAGAAAGGGCATTGGTAAACAGTGTAATAGCTGTCAGCATACCTGATACAATTCTCATTGTTTTTCTTTTAAATTTCATGTTCTCATCCTTTCTTATTTGTCTGTATACGAAATGTTTCAGTGTAAAATTTCATATCACTTCATTTTCCTCACATCCTCCTCTCGTTTCAGATTTGTACTATTTGGGACAGTCAGCACTCACGCAAATCTCGTGATTTCTGAGATAACAGCACAAAGATGTGGCGGTATTCACGAATCTCTGTAAACACCGCCACATGGTTTCTACTGTCATCCTCCGATTTGGATTCAGACAAATAAATATTCTATTTTGAGCATTTTCCTGTTTTCATTCCCAGACCCGTTCCTGTTTCGGTTTCCATATTTCCGAAACGTATGCTCTGGCCAGATACG
Organism: Anaerobutyricum soehngenii; assembly: GCF_009697165.1. NCBI lineage: Bacteria > Bacillati > Bacillota > Clostridia > Lachnospirales > Lachnospiraceae > Anaerobutyricum > Anaerobutyricum soehngenii. The sequence goes on from NZ_VULP01000012.1 coordinate 72,408, forward strand.
CGAAAGATGCATATTCAAGCCAGGTATCATTCTGGGCAGGCTATGAAGTTTTCAAGGTACGTCGGAAATAAATCCTTATACCTATCCAAAGATTCAGAGCCTCTTATACAACATGGATTGAAAATTATTTTTTATTTCTTTTTCTTTTGACATCACTTGGATTAACTTGCATATAGTTACGGATAATCACAAGTGCTCTCTGGATCAGTCCACTAGCTGCCTGCTGAGAGATTTCGAGATTCTTTGCAATCTCAGCCTGAGATGCACCTTCACAATAATATGCAATTACTGCATATCTCTGTCGTTCATTCAAAAGATCTGAAATTTCTCTCATCATTTCATTCCAAAGCACTTTTTCTGTCATATCAGGTACACAACGGGCTTTGATACTAAAGAAATCATTCTCCTCAATATCAATAGAAATCACTTTATGATTTGACAGAATTCTCCGTCTGCTGTCTTCTACACGATCCATACCAACCATCAGCGGTAAGATGTACCAGTTTTCGTTTTCAAAAAAGTCTGCTCCAAAAGCATCTTTTCTGCCATCTACCGCGCTGTAATCATAGTCCTTACATTCATGTAAGCGAAAAACAGTTCTATGTCTTCCCTCTTCATACAAAACATATCCGTTATCATAAACACTGATTTCCACACCATCTTCGATAATTTCTTTTACAACAATTTCCGCACCTGTATTCAAAAGCTCCTTTTTTCTCAAAATCACTTTTTTCTCGTCTGCAACCGGAACTCTCTTCTTTAAGTCTTTTAATGTCATCATATGGACCACCTTTCTGCCTTGCGGCTACGGGTGATCCAGTCTGCATTTGTTTGGAATATAAAAATTGGTAGCGGAAACAGTCCCGGACCAACCCGTTTTTTTTAAACGGGAGTCCGCGACTCCTCAGCTACCTTTTTCTCTGATGTGTTCTACCTCCTTATTCTCTTTTCATTGCATAATAAACAACTTTTTGAGGCCTTTCATTTTTGCAGATATTCTGTTTTTCATATTTTTCCTGTGTTTTCAGAATAAAAAATCCCTCTATCTATCCAAAGTCTCAAGGGTTCTTATACAACATGGATCTTGAAAAAAATAAAAAAACCGGCAAAACAAATGCACTTGATCGTACAGAATCGAAAATGATTCCATAAACCAGTTACAAATGTTTTGCCGGGCTCTTAATGATTCCAGTCAGATTCAGCTCCTTGACAAACTCTTGATATCCGGTGCAGTCTTGATGGTTCCAGCCAAATTCACCGCCCTGTCGGATATCTCATTCTTATTCACTTTTATGATTTCTTTCCGGAAGGATTCATAAACTTCCTGGAATAAACGGACATCCTTTCTTTCAACTGTTCATCCCGGATGACCAGAGGACGGACAGAGACAATATCATCTTTGACCAAAATTTCCAATGTACTCCTGCATTTTTTGCAATCCACTTCTGAATCGCTCTGTGCACTTTTCTCCAGAAATGCTCCACAGACAGAGCAGTGTACATGCCATTTAATATTACCTGATCCCATAGGCTTCCTCCTTTAAGCAATAACATATGATCTTTCATTTATTACTCAACGGATCCAAGGGAAATAAAAATCCGCCTTATGAGCATCATGGTTGTCCATTCCGTAAGCGCCAAAGCTGCGCGGGCAATCACGATTTCCATATTCAGACTGGCTTTGACAATCTGTTGTTTTCATTTCCGCTTCCTGTCAGCTCCCACTCGCCGCCGGTTTTGCGGAAACTTCCACAAAAATAATTAACAGGGTTCTTCTAATATTTCAAACACATTTCCAGACAGATCTGTAATATCTGAAATTGGTATCTCTGTATCTCCAATCCGGAGATGAATCTGCAGATCAAAGAATTCCACAGTTCCTTCAATGGTACAATGCTTTCCTTTTCCCGGAAATTCCATACTCTCGACAAAATATGTTGCCTGAATCCACATACCTGTAGAAAGATACTGTAACTTTCTGTCCAGTTCCTGCTTCTTTTCCTCAGACAGTTCCTTTCTGGGTTCATAAAGGATCTCTTTTTTCCGGACCGACTCTTCAAATCCCCGAAGAGCAGCAAACGGTGCAAACTGCTTTGCCCGGTGTCCCACATCCATCTTTCGCCGGTTGGATACCGGTCTTGGCATATAAATTAATTTTGCATACGCACTTGCCATCATGATCTATGCACCTCCTTATGCACGATGACCGCCAATCTGATTATTTCGTTCTCTGTATGTAGAGCAGTCAAGCAGATTCGCTCCCCTCATGATCGCATTTTTTCCATACTTTTTTTTCACACTCAGAATGGCCTGCTGTAAGTTTTTTTCTTTTTCAATCTTTTCCGGATCTGTGAACAGATCATACTGCAGATACCCTTCCGGCATTACCCGGTTGGCACAGACCTCGATCCTCCGAATTCCGGTATAACGGTCTGTAATCTTCTGATACAGTTTATCCACTTCATCCATGATCGTGCTGGAACTGTTCGTCAGAGATGTCAGCCGTACAGTCCCATGAGAGGAAGGACGCTCATATCGGTGATCATAAGCGATCCAGAGTGTAATAGAGCCAGTAATCAATCCTTTGGACACCAGATCCAGCACAAGAACATCTGTCATTTCCCGAACAACTACCGCGGCTTCCTCAAAAGAATAATTCCGCATGAGTACCTGCCCGTTAGACAGGCTGTGTTCTTCCGTATGATAATTCTTGATATCATGAATATCACAGGATTCCAAACCCCAGGCATGATCGATCAGCAATTCTGCATCAATTCCAAACATCTTGTAGAGCCAATCCTCAGATGTAACAGATGTATAAGCAATATCTCCCATGGTATGGATTCCATAACCGGCAAGTTTCTTTTCTGTTCTGGAACCAATCCTCCAGAAATCACTGAGCGGCCGATGATCCCATAACTTCTGCCTGTAGGATATCTCGTTCAAAATACCGATATGATCCTCCACATGCTTTGCCACGATATCCATGGCAACTTTTGCCAGATACAGGTTCGTACCGACCCCTGCAGTAGCAGTAATACCGGTTTCTTTCATCACCGCATCCATAAGCTCAACCGCCATTTCCTTTTCTGTCATATGATAAAGGGACAGATAATTCGTCACATCCATAAAACATTCATCAATGCTGTATACATGAATGTCCTCTTTGGAAATATACCGGAGATAGATACTGTATATTCTGGCAGAATAATCAATGTACAACTGCATTCTCGGCATGGCTGTAATATATTCAATACCTGCCGGAATCTCATGGATGCGGCACCGGTTCTTCACCCCCAGCTTCTTCATAGCCGGAGTAATAGCCAGGCAGATCGTAGACTGTGATCTTGTCGGATCCGCAACGACCAGATTTGTCTTAAATGGATCAAGGCCTCTTTCTACACACTCGACGGACGCATAGAAGGATTTCAGATCGATACAGATAAAAGACTTCTGACGTCCCATTTTTTTCACCTCTTTTGCACGTAATTGCCTATTTTCTCTTCTAATTGCTTCTTCCTGCGTCATTTATTCACATTCCAGATGCAATAATACAACTGAAAATCCGCTAAAATAGGCAATTTATAAGAGATTAATATTGACATTATAGGAAATATTGTTTATATTATATGCAAGTAATTGCTTATCTGTTGTGATTCACATTATAGGCAATCAATTTCGCATTGTCAAGAGTTAACTTGCGTATTTTAGGAAATTACTTTCCTGCTTTTGCTCCGGGATAAGTCAATCAGCCTGAAATAGCTTAGAAATGAGGTATTGTTATGACATTCGGTGAGAAAGTAAAAACATTGAGAAAAACGAAGGATATGAGTCAGACCCAACTGGCCCAGGCAATTGGTGTATCCTTAAGAACGGTAGGCGGATGGGAGAAAGAAGGACGTTATCCAAAGCAGCATGAACTTTATCAGAAACTTGCGGATACTCTGGGATGTGATGTTTCTTATCTCATGACAGAAGAGGAATCCTTTATTACAGAAGCCACAGAACAATATGGATCCAGAGGTGCGAAACAGGCACAGCAGATTCTGGAACAGGCAGCCGCCATGTTCGCCGGTGGAGAATTATCCGATGAAGATAAAACCGCTTTCATGGATGAGATCCAGATGCTTTATCTGGATTCCAAAAGACGTGCCAAGAAGTTTACACCGAAAAAGTATCTCAATGAAAAGTAAGTGTCCTTTTTATTGTACAGCATTTGGAGTACATTATACTTGTGGGGAACTCTCCGCATCTTTGAGATAACGGATCTTTTGAGGTGATTTATTTGGGAAATAGTTATATCTACGCAAAAGTGGAAAAACTGGTCAAACGCTTTAAGACCAGAGACCCTTTTGAACTTCTCGACTGCATGAACGTCGTAGTCGGAGAAACATCGAATTATAAGAAATTAAAAGGTTACTGCTTCATGAGCTGCCAGACGATCTATGTCATGATCAGCAGTTTCCTTTCTGAAGAAGAGCAGCGCATCGTTGCTGCACACGAACTGGGGCATATCATCCTGCACCGGTCACAGCTGAAAATGGCTCCCATGAAGGATGATGTGCTTTACAATATGATGGATTCTACAGAATATGAAGCCAATCTGTTTGCTGCAGATCTTCTTCTCGAAGACGACGATGTGGCTGAAATGTCCAAGAACGAAGACCTGAATTATTTTGGATTCTGTAGCAGCCTGAATGCCAGCCCGGAACTCATGAGCTTCAAGCTCTACAGCCTGATGAAACGCGGGCAGGCTTATCATATGCCGATGGAGATACAGAGTAATTTTCTGGCGAAATAGAATAAGAATTAAACAAATCGGAATTTTACGGTCAGTAAGGAATGCGTAAAGTTATATGATTGTATTATAAGCGATTTGTTAAATTTTTATAACCACTTGTATTTGCCTGCGATTTATGGTATAATATTTTGAAATTTAGAAAGAGGTGGGAAGATGATTAACTTTTCTTGCAAATAAAATCAAAATATGCGGTAGTGCTATACTTTGGCATTATTGTGTCTATTGCAAGAAAGTTATATGTCTATCTTACTCAATATAGTGCTGTTGCCACTTTTGCTTAGTGGTGTTATTTTATGCTATGACGAGCTGCAAGGATAAACTTTCTTGTGGCTCTTATTTTGTTTTGGAGGTGCTTTATGAATAGTGCAGAACAGATAGTTACACATGATTCACTCCGTATAGTGTCGGTTCCTTTTGGTGAAATCTATACGTAGTAAACATTCACCGAACCGACTTTGTATCGTATGACATGCAAAGGAGGATAATATTTATGTCAATGATTAAAATTGAAAACCTTACGTTTTCATATCCGACAAGTTATGATAATGTTTTTGAAAATGTCAGTTTCCAGGTTGATACCGATTGGAAGCTTGGTTTTGTGGGCAGAAACGGACGAGGTAAAACAACCTTTCTGAATCTTCTGCTTGGGAAATATGAGTATAGTGGAAAAATCCTATCATCCGTACAGTTTGATTATTTTCCTTATCCCGTTTCAGATAAGAATCGTATTACAGAGGATATATTGCAGGAGATTTGCCCACTTGCGGAAGAATGGGAACTTATGCGAGAACTTTCTTATCTTGATGTTGATGTCGATGTGCTTTGGCGACCTTTTGAAACACTTTCCAACGGAGAGCAGACAAAGGTTTTGATTGCCGCTCTTTTTCTTAATGAAGGGCATTTCCTACTGATTGATGAACCTACCAACCATTTGGATGCCAAAGCGAGAAAAAGTGTGGCGGCATATCTGAAAAAGAAAAAGGGATTCATCTTAGTTTCTCACGATCGTCGCTTTCTTGACGATTGTGTTGACTATATTCTATCGATTAACCGAGCGAATATCGAAGTGCAAAGAGGAAACTTTTCATCATGGATGTCAAATTTTGAGCGACAGCAAGAATTTGAACTGGCTCAGAACGAACGTTTGCAAAAGGACATCAGACGATTACAGCAGTCGGCAAAACGCGCTGCAGTATGGTCTGAACGTGTAGAAGCTTCCAAAATTGGGGCAGCAGATAAAGGTTATGTCGGTCATAAAGCCGCCAAAATGATGAAGCGTTCAAAATCTATAGAAGCGAGACAACAACAGACAATCGAACAAAAATCAGCATTGCTGAAAAATATGGAAACCGCAGAAGCCCTCAAGATACAACCGCTTAATTACCATACAGATTTGCTTGCATCATTATCGAATGTAGTAGTTTATTATGATGGCATTTCAGTTTGTGAACCCGTTTCGTTTGAAATAAGACAGGGAGAACGCATTGTGCTTGATGGAAAGAACGGCAGTGGCAAAAGTAGCCTGTTAAAGTTGGTAGTCGGGCAGTCCATAGATTATACGGGTACAGTAACACTTGGCTCTGGGCTTGTAATTTCTTATGTGCCACAGGATACATCGTATTTATGTGGAACCCTTTCCGAGTTTGCAGAAGAAAACAACCTTGATGAAAGTTTGTTCAAGGCAATTCTTAGGAAAATGGACTTTGAGCGTGTACAGTTTGAAAAGGATATTAAAGACTTTTCTGGCGGGCAAAAGAAGAAAGTCCTAATTGCGAAAAGCCTTTGTGAAAAGGCACACTTGTATGTATGGGATGAACCGCTCAACTTTATTGATGTGTACTCACGTATGCAGATTGAACAACTCATAACGGAGTTTGCCCCGACCATGCTCCTGGTAGAACATGACAGTGTTTTTCGAGATACTGTGGCAAGTAAAATTGTGAATATCTAAATTGGTTCTTCCGCAATTTTACGTTTTTCGCTTTAATAAAAATGGAGAATGCTGATTTACACTGGCATTCCAGTATTGAAAAATTACAAAATACGGATAATTGCGTAAGAACCTCTAAATTAAAATAATTGTATGGGTTAATTCCAGCTTTACAGAGACTCAAATTCAAGTTTACAGAACTGAATCAAAAGAGCTCGAAGGAGCTCTTTTTCCTTTTTTATAATAGTATCATTATGGTATAATAGAGACATTAAAATCGGAAGTTGGAGGATACACGCATGAAAATTGTAATCATTAATGGAAGTGCCAGAAAAGGAAATACGCTGGCAGCAATCAATGCATTTATAAAAGGAGCGTCAGAAAAGAATAAAATTGAAATCATTGAACCCGACAAACTCAACATTGCACCATGCAAGGGATGTGGTGTCTGTCAATGCTCTAAGGGATGCGTCGATAAGGATGATACAAATTCTACCATTGATAAAATTGCTGCCGCAGATATGATTCTTTTTGCTACACCAGTTTATTGGTGGGGAATGTCAGCACAATTGAAACTTATCATTGATAAGTGCTACTGCCGTGGATTGCAGTTAAAAAACAAAAAAGTTGGCACAATTGTTGTAGGTGGTTCTCCCGTAGGCAGCATCCAGTATGAGCTGATTGATAAGCAGTTTGACTGTATGGCAAAATATCTTTCATGGGATATGCTTTTCAAAAAATCATATTATGCAACAGCCAGAGATGAACTTGAAAAAAATAAGGATTCCATGAACGAACTTGAGTGGATTGGAAAAAATTTATAAAGCACACACCAAATTCCAGTTTGACGGAGTGATGGATATGAAAATCAGAGAAGTGGATAAGAATAAAAAGCAGTTTATATCATTATTGTTATTAGCTGATGAGCAGGAGAATATGATTGACCGTTATATTGAAAAAGGTACTATGTATGTACTTGAAGATGGTAATGTAAAAGCTGAATGTGTTGTCACTGATGAAGATAATGGAATACTTGAAATTAAAAATATTGCAGTCGATTCTCAGAATCAAGGAAAGGGCTATGGGAAAGCACTAATTGATTTTCTTGCCAGTAAATATGCAGATGAATATTCTGTTTTGCAGGTTGGAACAGGTGATAGTCCATTGACGATACCATTTTATGAAAAATGTGGATTTGTTCGATCTCACAAGATTCCGAATTTCTTTACTGACAATTATGACCACCCAATTTATGAGGGCGGTGTACAACTAATAGATATGGTATATTTGCAAAGACATATATAACTTCCTATTTTTCGGAAACATAAACTAAATTGAGATATTACATAGCAGTCATGCACAACAGTGTGTGGCTGCTTTTATTTTGTCAAGAAAGGAGCAGATGCAAATGAAATTAGTATTGGCTGAGAAACCCTCAGTCGCTCAGAGTATAGCCAAAGTGCTGGGAGCAAATAAACGTGGGGACGGATACCTGGAGGGCAATGACTATCTTGTCAGCTGGTGTGTAGGGCATCTGGTAGAACTGGCACAGCCTGAAGCCTATGATGCCAAATACAGCAAATGGTCGTATGCAGACCTCCCCATCCTTCCTGATGATTGGAAGTATGAAGTCTCGGCAGGAACTCGAAAGCAGTTTGGCATTCTCAAAAAGCTCATGGCGAGGGGCGATGTGGAAAGCCTTGTGTGTGCAACGGATGTAGGACGGATTTTGCGGACATTCAAAATAAAAAAGAATGTGGAGGTAACAGACAATGGCAAAATCATTATTTGAGGAACTGGGCGGCAAATACGAAAGGCAAGGGGATTATTTGATACCGTGC